>NZ_JBCPXV010000007.1:0-108481 GCF_039581225.1 Ornithinibacillus proteolyticus
ATTTTTGAAGGCTAATTTGCGCTTCACTCGAATGTCAGTGAGGGGCAAATCCAAAGTAGAAAATGAATTAGGATTTGCGTTAATGGCGGTGAATCTAAGGAAGTACACCGCCTCTAAAGCGAGTTAAATTAAAAAAATGACAATAGCCTAATGAAAATGGTTCCAATCATCCAAAAACGATGATCGGAACCATTTTTTTATTATTCTTGGCTAGTTATGTCCCAGCCCCTTTATTTAAAGTATTCTGTTTTCCTCGAATCTTGCTACTTATTTTCTTCATTGTAGTTCCCCTAATTCATTTGGCAAATATTATCTCTAGAAAAGTATCATTTATTAATGGCGAAATCAGGTAATCTAAATCTCTTAATATAGTGTTCGACTTTTTTAGTCAGTTTCTGTCCAACTTTTTTAGTACTGAACAATACTTGCGAAAACTACAAGCAAGGTCATTTGACAATTTCAGCATAACCAGATAAAATATACTTAATTAAAGATATTTAAATTCATAATAATTAAATTAAAAATAAGAAGGTGTAAACATGAGCGAGAATCTTTCATTAAAAGCATTTGTTGTTCTAATGAAGGCTTCCAAGTCTCTACAAGAGGTTATTAAGCACGATATTAGCAATCATGGAATGCGTACCTCTGACTTTGAAATTCTTGAAGCACTTTATCATAAAGGCAGACTTACCGTAAAGGAAGTATCCGATGCCGTTCTCATAAACACAGGTTCCATTACCTATGTCATTGATAAATTAGAGAAAAAAGGATTACTAGAAAGAAGTCATTGTAAAGACGACCGAAGAGTAGTCTATATCCATATAACAGATGAAGGAAAAAAACTAATGGACGAAGTATTTCCACAGCATCAGCAAGTAATAGAAAGCTTATTCGAGGGCATCTCTGATGAAGACAAAGAGACACTTATTAGCGTACTAAAACAAGTCGGACAAAAAGCAGGCCAATGAAAGGCGGATGATGAACAATGAAAAAGACAGCAGGAATTCACCATATCACGGCAATCGTAGGACACCCTCAAGAAAATGTTGATTTTTATGCTAGTGTTCTTGGCTTACGGTTAGTTAAAAAGACAATAAACTTTGATGATCCAGGCACTTATCATCTCTATTTCGGAAACGATGGCGGTCGACCAGGGTCCATTATTACATTCTTCCCTTGGGCAAATGCATACCAAGGAAAGATAGGGGATGGCCAAGTAGGTGTCACTTCTTATGCTATTCCTACCGGCTCCATGGATTTCTGGGAACAAAGACTAGCGAAATTTAATATCACATACACGAAATCCAATCGCTTTCACGAAACCTATCTAGCATTTGATGATGTTCACGGTTTAAAGCTTGAATTAGTAGAACGTGAGGATGGCGAGATTAATAATTGGACTATTGGTGATATAACTCCTGACGTTGCAATTAAAGGTTTTGCTGGAGCCACATTATTATCCTCCCAACCAGAAGAAACAGCACGTTTACTTGTTGATGTCATGGGGCTTGAAAAAATCGGGGAGGAAAATGACCTTATTCGATTCCAATCTCATGGAAGCCTCGGAAATATCATTGACCTAAAAAAGACTACGACTGGTAAAGGGCAGATGGGAGTTGGCACGGTTCACCATATCGCCTGGAGAGCAACAGATGATGCAGATCAACTGGATTGGAAAAAGCATGTAGAGAGTAATGGTTACGGGGTGACCCCAGTACGAGATCGGAATTACTTTAATGCCATTTATTTCAGAGAACATGGCGAAATTTTATTCGAAATCGCAACAGACCCACCAGGCTTTGCACATGATGAATCGTATGAAACGATGGGGACAGCGTTAAAACTTCCTTCCCAATATGAAATGTATCGGGAAAAGCTAAATGATCATTTGATTCCAATTCAAGTTCGAAATTTAGATAACTAATTTGGGGGGATTGTTGTGCTTTCCTTTTATCCAGAAAGCCAATCAGAACGCGAGAATTATAAATTGCTTATTGGCTCCATCATTCCAAGACCTATTGCATTTGTCACAACAAAAGCAGCAGATGGGACAATAAATGGAGCGCCATTTAGTTATTTTAATATTGTATCCTCCAACCCACCTATCGTTTCATTAGCCATACAGCGTAAGAATGGCAAGATGAAGGATACAGCACGAAATATAACGGAAAATGGGGAGTTTGTTATTCACATCGTCGACGAACAAAATGTTGATAACATTAATAAAACCGCCGCCACTCTCCCACCAAATAAGAGTGAAATTACTGTAGCCGGCCTTACCCCTGTCCCAAGTGAAAGAATCTCTGTACCTGGTGTACAGGAGGCAAAAGTAAGATTCGAATGTAAGCTAGAACAAATCATCGCACTAGATGCAGCAGATGGCGAAAAGGGTTCCGACCTAATCCTTGGTAAAATCATTACGTATCATATTGACGAGGAAATCTATGAAGATGGGAAAATTAACCCGGTAAAGTTAGCAGCGATTAGTCGATTAGCAGGGGCTAACTATGCTAAAGTCGGGGAGATTTTTTCCATCGAAAGACCAAAATAAAAAGGAGCTTTTCATATGAAGCATATTTTCCAAAAGGGAACAAATTCCGATAAACCAACTTTATTATTACTGCACGGAACTGGCGGGACTGAACAAGATCTTCTTCCACTTGCAGAAATGATTGATAAAGAAGCCAATATCCTAAGTGTTCGTGGTAATGTACTGGAAAATGGTATGCCACGATTCTTCAAACGGTTAGCAGAAGGTGTCTTTGATGAGGAGGACCTAATATTTCGTACAAAGGAACTAAATGAATTCTTGGATGAAGCCGCGGAAAAATATGGCTTTGCTCGTAACAATATAATTGCTATCGGGTATTCTAATGGAGCAAATATTGCCGCAAGTCTTATGTTCCACTTTCAAGATGCGCTACGTGGTGCAAGCCTCCACCATCCAATGGTACCAAGAAGAGGAATAACATTACCAAATCTAGCTAATAAAAGGGTATTTATTTCGGCTGGCACGAATGATCCTATTTGTCCTGCCCAAGAATCAGAAGATCTTCAATCATTATTAGAAAATGCTGGTGCAGATGTTACGTTACACTGGGAAGACAAAGGTCACCAATTGACCATCAGTGAAGTAAGAGCAGCAACAGATTGGTATCATAAATTATAAGTTGAAAAATGAGATCTACGCTTTTAGTAGATCTCATTTTATTATCCACAGGTTATTCACTAATGCGTAAATGAATGGTATTAGACGCAGGGTCTTTTACCCCATAGTAATCTTCTATCCGAACAACCTCGGCCCCGATATTTCGAAGACTGTCGATTCTCTTCTGTCTTGTTTCTTCATCTGGCAGCACTAAAGTAAAGTAATGTAGTCCAACACTATGAGTGCTAGGCGCTGGTGCACCCACGCCATTCCATACATTTAATCCGATATGATGATGGTAACCACCAGTAGAAGCAAATAACGCTCCCGGATATCTCGTCACGATATTGAATCCAAGCCCGTTCACATAGAAATGTTCAGTAGCTTCCAAATCGGCAACATGTAGATGGATATGCCCCATTACAGACTCCTCTGGTATGCCATCCCACTCCTTATCACTTTCCGCCAACAGACTCTCCGCATCTAAAGCGACCGTACCCATGTCCACTGTACCATCATCCCAATTCCAGGAAGCAGACGGTCTATCGCTTGCCACCTCAATACCATTACCATCTGGATCATCAAAGTAAAGCGCCTCACTTACATAGTGATCTGAGGCTCCTAGCCGGATATGGTGCCCCTCTGTTTGTACTAAATGCTTAAGAAAGTTGGCTAAATCTCTCCTTCTTGGTAATAATATGGCAAAGTGATAAAGTCCTGTTGTCCGAGCTTGCTTTCCCCTTACCTCTTCTGGTTGTTCCAAGATAAGAATGGGACGAACACCATCTGGAGATAAGACTACCTTACTGTCCGTCTGCTGCATGATTTGAAATCCAAAGACACGTTGATAGAAGTCCAAAGACTTCTGCAGGTCACTAACATATATGTTTACTTCCCCAACGAATGTGGTTGGCTTTTGAAAAAATTTCTGTTCCATTTTACAACTCCCTTTATGTTACTTTTTAAAATCTAGTTACTTTATGTAAGTATAATATCTATTTCTGTTGATTGTCAATAAAACCATGTCATCGCTATTATTAGTTCTAAGACTAGAACCATTCCATACTATAGAAAAGTAAAATTAACTTTCTATTTTTGCGGAGTTGTACTATACTAGATAAGTTGCTTGGAAGACGTGGTTCGAAACCATCCCACGTAAAAAAACTAAGGGAGAGATTAATATGAAAGCAAGAACATTAGTTGTAAATGCTCTGATTGCAGCATTGTACATTGCTGTTTCAGCGCTAATCGTTCCATTCGGATTTACGAATGTACAGTTTCGTATTTCCGAGGTGTTCAACCATCTTATTGTTTTCAATAAGAAATATTTCTTCGGGATTGTGATAGGGGTACTGTTATACAACCTATTATTCTCACCTCTAGGTTGGTATGATTTAGTATTTGGTGTTGCCCATTCTGCCATATCACTTGGTATCATCATCCTATTAGGGAAATATGTGAAAAACATCTTAGCGTTATTAATAGCAAATACATTGGTATTTACATTTAATATGTTTATTATT
Source organism: Ornithinibacillus proteolyticus (assembly GCF_039581225.1). Taxonomy (NCBI): domain Bacteria; kingdom Bacillati; phylum Bacillota; class Bacilli; order Caryophanales; family Bacillaceae; genus Ornithinibacillus; species Ornithinibacillus proteolyticus. The sequence continues at coordinate 4,672 of NZ_JBCPXV010000007.1, forward strand.
GCATTTGAACTCAATTTAGCATTAGAGCTACCATTCCTATTTACATGGTTAACAACCGCAGTAGGAGAGTTCGCTGTACTAGCTATCGGTATACCAATTATTTATGCACTTAATAAGCGAATCAATTTCAACAAGCTTATATAATATAGAGAAAGACCTTCACAATCACCTAGACTGTGAAGGTCTTTTTTTATTTAATCTTATCTTGTAATGCTCGCATTTCTTTATCTAATTGTTGCATTAAAACTTCCATACCTTCTTTTTTGGACATACCTTCTGGAAGCTGAATCGGTTCCCCGTAGATTAATCTCGGTTTAATTCTTTTGAACAAATCTTTAAAATTATTTGGTCCGACATAAGCAGCAGGCACAATTGGTACATCAGAATGCGCAGCGATAGTCACTGCACCACGTTTCAAAGGTACATCCTCACTAGATCGTGTACCGCTCGGGAAAATCCCAACAACCTTCCCTTCCTTTAATAGCTTACGTGGTGTTTTAATGGCACTCGGACCCGGATTCTCACGATCGACTGGGAATGCGTGTAAGTTCTCCATTAACCACTTTGTAAATTTCGTTTGAAAAAGCTCTTTCTTTGCCATATAATGAATTTCTGTTGGCAAAGTCGCAATACCAAGCCATAAAATATCGACAAATCCAGTATGTGTACATGCAATAACATAACTACCCGACTTCGGGAGATTTTCTTTTTGATATACTTTTATTCTTCCGAAAAGGCTCAGAAAACCCTTTACAACATTTGCAGCAAATTTATACATTTCTTCATCCTCTATTCTCAATCAACTTACTTTTATTATATTTTACCACAAACTCATATTACCTGATACTAATTTCATTAAATTTGAATGGTGAATTTCCAACTTTACAAGTCTTTAATAAACGTAATCAATCGTCCAGCTTCTTTAAAGCCAAGGCTCATATGAAATGGATAACTATCTTGATTATCAACTTCCATATCAGAGCCTACTTGCGTACAACCATGTCTTTTAAACCATTTCTTCCCTTCATGAAAAAGCTTAGTTGATATTCCCTTTCTTCTGTACTCTTGCTTCACATAGACTCCCTCTATATAACCTGTAGGGCTGGTTTCCGAACCTTGAACATAATCAGTACGTATGGACAAATGCATAAACGCAATTGGTTGCTCATCCTCTACATACAATAGAAATCTATGATTAGAATTTTCTAACATTTGCTTTAACTCATTTTCAAGTGCCTCAGAATTATTTCCGTTATATAGTTCTGACGCTAGATTGGTAAGGTCTTTCAGTTGTTCCGTTGTAGCTTCTATTATGGTTCCCATGCTTTTTCACCCCTCTATTAATCATATTATTTAAGCTAAGAATAGCTTTTTATCGTTAGTTAATCCATCCTCTATGTTTTATTTGTAATATCTATCAAAAACTGGATTATTTTATTGCATACTTGGTAAGCATAATTACTGTGAATAAAGTACATATGAAAGAGGCGATAGAATGGATAAATCCAATGAAACACCAGAAACGAATATTGAGCACGATGACACACTGACTACCAGACAAGGACATCCTGTCACCAATAATCAAAACATTCGTACAGTCGGTAATCGTGGACCAGCTACATTAGAAAACTATGACTTTATCGAGAAGATTAGTCACTTTGACCGCGAAAAGGTTCCAGAAAGAATCGTACACGCTCGCGGGGCTGGTGCTCATGGGTACTTTGAAACATATGGAACAGTTGGTGATGAGCCTGTGTCTAAGTACACACGTGCAAAAGTGTTCCAAGGAAAAGGAAAACGCACACCGGTATTTGCTCGTTTTTCCACAGTTGTTGGTGGGAATGACTCTCCTGAAACAGCACGTGATCCAAGAGGATTTGCCATTAAATTCTACACAGAGGATGGGAACTGGGATTTAGTTGGAAATAATCTAAAGATCTTTTTCATCCGAGATGCGATGAAATTCCCTGATATGATTCATGCCTTCCGTGCTGATCCGGTAACGAACATGCAGGATCCACGAAGATTTTTCGACTTTTGCGCTAATTCTCCAGAAACCTTCCATATGGTGACCTTTGTTTATTCACCTTGGGGTATCCCAGCTAATTACCGGATGATGCAGGGGTCTGGGGTTAACACGTATAAATGGGTCAACAGCGAGGGAAAAGCTGTATTGGTTAAATACCACTGGGAACCAAAGCAAGGCATCAAAAATTTAACCGTAAAGGAAGCAGCAGAAATCCAGGCAAAGAGCGTTAACCACGCTACCCAGGATTTATATGAAGCGATCGAACGTGGCGATTACCCAGAATGGGAACTATTTGTTCAAATCATGGAGGATGGCCCACATCCTGAGCTAGACTTTGATCCGCTGGATGACACAAAGCTTTGGCCTGAAGACCAATTCCCTTGGCTACCGGTTGGGAAAATGGTCTTAAATAAGAACCCAGAGAACTATTTTATGGAAGTAGAACAGGCTGCTTTCGGTACCGGGGTACTTGTAGATGGTCTGGACTTCTCTGATGACAAGATGCTTCAAGGTAGAACCTTCTCCTACTCCGATACCCAGCGCTATCGTGTTGGAGCAAATTATTTACAATTACCAATTAATGCAGCTAAGAAACGTGTAGCAACAAACCAAGAGGGTGGTCAGCTTCGTTACCACAATGATAAGGCACCAGGGCAGAACCCACATGTTAACTATGAACCGTCCATCTTAGGTGGACTAAAGGAAGCCGAGCAGATTGGAACCGAGCACACCCCACATGTAGAAGGAAATCTTGTAAGAGAATCTATCGAAAGACAAGATAATACAAAACAGGCTGGTGAAACATACCGCCGTTTCGAACAATGGGAAAAAGATGAGTTAATCAATAATCTAGTGAATGATTTAGCTATTTGTGATAAACGAATCCAAGATAAGATGATTGCCTTAGCAGAAGAGGCTGATGAAGAATATGGACGTCGCCTTCGTGAAGGAATCGCTGCCAAAACAAAAGAAATGGGCGACATGAAAATGGAAGCCGGCGAGGAATTCCGTCCTTTAGGTAAAGCAAACGCACCAGAAGCAGTAGATGATGCCATGAAAAAATCCCACGATGCTGATCCATATTAATTTATTGGAGGTACTAGTTTAGCTAGTGCCTCTTTTTTGTTTGGTAGGATAGGGAGGCAGCCTTTACTTGGGTTGGGCGCATCTCTCTTTCACTCGGGCTTATCTCCCTCCGCTTTTGGACCATCTCCTTCTCCCTTGGGCGCATCTTTCCCTGGTTTGGGCTCATCTCCCTTTCTCTCGGGCTTATCTTCCTCCGCTTTTGGACCATCTCCTTCTCCCTTGGGCTCATCTTTCCCTGGTTTGGGCGCATCTTTCTTCCTTTTGGGCTCATCTTCCCTCGCTTTGGGACCATCTCCCTTTCTCTCGGGCTTATCTTTCCCTGGTTTGGGCGCATCTCCTTCTCCCTTGGGCTCATCTTTCCCTGGTTTGGGCTCATCTTCCCTCGCTTTGGGCGCATCTCCCTTTCTCTCGGGCTTATTCGCCTCCGCTTTGGGACCATCTCCTTCTCCCTTGGGCTCATCTTTTCCTGGTTTGGGCGCATCCTCCCTCCCCCTCTCCCCCCTCCCCAAACCCAAAAAAAGACAAGGATCCAATGACCCTTGCCTTAAGTAATTTTAATGATGATGTCCTTTTTTAGGATTAGTGATTACTAATTCTTCCTGCGGAACATAGAAATACTGAATCCATACACCATCTAACCACTCATTATCTTTTTCCAAAATGATATCAATATCTTTATCCGTTTTCACTACTTCATCATTTTCTGAAGGTGTGTCTAATCGAATATCGTAATGAGCATGATCACCATGTAGATGGGTTACGAGCACTCGAATCATTTTTCCTTGTGCTTCTTCTGTTTCAAGCATTTTCTTCAAATACTTTGCTGCATTGCGATTTATTTTACATTGCATAGTATGTGGCCCCTTTTATTTAATGTTTACTACTATATTGTTTCAGTTTTCTCGAAAAAAGACAAATTAAACATCTTGGAGACAAATCAACATATTCATAAAAGTAGTTTTCATGTATACTGGAAATAAACAGTTTTTTTAGAGGAGGGGAATAATTTGCCGGTACCTGCAAATCATTCTAAGCCAGTTCGAACAACAGCAAAGGAAAGCGCGTACAAGCAAATCCTTCATTGGATAATTGATGGAACTTTATATCCTGGGGAAAAGTTAAATGATACAGAGCTAGCAGAAGCACTCGGCGTTAGCCGTACACCGATACGGGAGTCTTTACAATTACTTGAATCACAAGGATTAGTTAAAATGTATCCCGGTAAAGCTACTCAAGTTACCGAGGTAGAAAAAGAGTCCATTAAAGATTTACTACCTCCTTTAGCCGTATTACAAGCTTTATCAACAGAGCTTGCCATCGATCATATATCAGATAAAACGATATCTTCTTTAAAGAATATTAATCAAGAATTCGCCAATGCTCTTTATCAAAAAGACTACCACGCCGCGTTAAACATTGACGAGCAATTTCATCAACTAATTGTTGATACTGCCAATAACTCTTACATAAGTGGGATAGTAGAGAATCTACAGGCACATGTGCGAAGATTGTTCTTCCATAACTCCATTATACTTTCCGAAAGCTCCATCGAGGTTCATGACACTATCATTCATCATATAGAGAATGGGGATAAAGAGAAAGCCTCTGCCTTAATGAAACAAAACTGGCTCGATATTTCAAAGGATTTCAATTTATCCAATACCATTAATCAACAATAAAGAAAGTCGGTCTCCTAAGTAAGGAAACCGACTTTCTTTATAGATTTACAGCTACTTTTCTCATTCTTGCAATGATTCCTGTTATGAGAATGACAATGATAGCAGGGACAAGCCATCCTAGTCCTTCATCATAAAAAGGTAACCAATTTTTATAGAAGGATACAACCGGTTCTAATAGTCTAAAGCCATCTATTCCAAGAGATTCCTGTAGTACTTTCCAACCATCAAAAATACTGATTAAAAATGTTATGGAAATGGTAGACATGTATACGATTCTTGAATGATTAAATAATGGTGATAAAAATACCAAGATCATCAAAACAATGGCAAGTGGATATAACAACATCAACACTGGTACAGAGTACGTAATAATATTCGTTAATCCAAAATTAGCGATGATAAAAGTTATAACCGTAAAGAACGTCACAAGGGTTTTATAACTAACCCTTGGTATCAATCGTTGAAAATATTCTGCACACGCCGTCATTAGACCGATATTGGTAGTTAAACAAGCTAAAATAATCACTACACCGAGTAAAATCGTCCCCACTGTACCAAAATAATATTTTGCAGCACTACTCAGGATCAATCCCCCAGTGTCCAATAGCCCAAATTCCTCTACACCGACAGCGCCCAGATATGCTATACCAACATAGATTAAGCCTAAAAGTATAATCGCCACAAAGCCCGTTTTAAAGGTTGCGGATACAATTTCTTTCCTAGATGATACGCCTAAAGCCTTTATCGCATTTATTACGATAATCCCGAATACTAACGAGGCAAGTGCGTCCATCGTATTATATCCCTCTAGGAAACCTGTGACAAAGGCATTGCTTTGATAGGACTCTAATGGTGCTTGTGCATTCCCCATTGGATTGACAATAACCATTATTAAAAGGATTGCCAGTAGCACTACTATTCCTGGCGCTAATAACTTTCCAACCCGATCTACAATCTTCGCTGGATTTAATGAAAACCAAAGGGATATAGCAAAGAAAAGGACCGTAAATAGGAACAGGGCAAGCGAAGATTTGTTCTCCAAATGAGGTGCTATTGCTATATCAAAGGCCACTGCTCCCGTTCTAGGTGCGGCAAAGAAAGGACCGATTGTTAAATATAATACGGTTGTAAACAATACACCATAAATAGGACTGACCCTACTTGCAAGGTCCTGTAGGTCTTTACTCCCTGAAAATCCCATCGCAATAATTCCCAATAAAGGCAACCCAACACCTGTAAGGAGAAACCCTACGGCAGCTGGCCACATATTCGTTCCTGCTGCTTGTCCAAGTTGAGCAGGAAAGATTAAATTGCCCGCTCCAAAAAATAGAGCAAACAGCATGACTCCTATTATTATATATGAAGAATTCGGTAACTTATCCTTCAATTCTCTCTCTCCTCGTTATAAAATCATAATTATCAGACTATTTTTTTTTTACTGTGCTTCATTTTGCACGAGAATTCATCATACTATCTTTCCGGACAATATGCAATATATTGCAATAATTTTTTAGACAATTTTAAAATAATAGTTACTTCCCAAATAAAAAAGCTAAACAAAGAAAGGCTTTTACCTTCCCCTGTTCAGCCTAGTAATCCTTTGGTACTTCTGTCAACCTTCTTAGCCGGTACGCATTCATAGCTGTCTCTCCTAAGTGATCTAAGAGGTTATAATTTGCATACGCCCCAACAATAGCTCCGAAGCCCGGAATTAACTGTAACATTTTTACTAAATCAATATAATCCCGATATTCTTGCTGAAATACTCTCCAATCCATATCCATTAACTTTTCTTTCTGTTCGTCCCAATGATCAATCACAAAAAAGGTTTCCTTCTTTTTATCATCACTTGAAAAAGCTAACTGAAACACATGTAATAGAAAAAGTCTTTCTTCATATTCTTTCGTATCAAAACCATAAATGGATGCTGCTTCAAATAGAAATTTTATCTTGATTGATAACAATAATGGGAAGTCAGCAAGACCTAAGAAAATACCACCTGCTCCAGTCCCAGCACCTTCTACGGTCGCTGTTTTCCGATACTTCGACAACTTCTCTTTTAAAAGTTCATCTCTTTCATATAAAGTCATGCCACTTTTAGGCTTCTTCGTCGTCATATCTGATCCAACTAAGGTGGCCTTCACCATATTTTTAATTGCTTCCGTCATAACTAGATGTGCTTTTTCTGGAATCAATCCATTGATTTTATTTTGGGCTTTCTTCCCCATTCGGTTTACAAAACTCGGTGACTTCAGTAGCTTCATCCGCCATTTTTGTAAATCATGATAAACCTTGCTTTCATATTCTTTCATAATCTATATATAGCACACCCATCTATAGGTTCTCGATTTCATCTTATTACTATCATACCTTACTAACTTACGAAAAACGATACTAATTTATTCAAGAAACTACACGAGTTGGCCTGTTTAGCTTGGATAGTAAACCATGCTTCGGTGAGCCTATAAAGCTACATAAGAATACGATTCCTGTTGCAAATGCCATCGATGCCGAGATAGAAGTATCTATCCAGGCAGCGATATAATAGCCACCGACTGCAGAAACTACGCCAAATAGTGCACTAATCACTAACATCATCGACAATTTATCTGTCCATAAATAGGCTGATGCGGCAGGTGTAATAAGCATTGCAACAACCATAATAGCCCCAACAGCATCAAAAGAGGCAACTGTAGTAATCGATACAAGGCTCATAAAGAGATAGTGTAAAAACACTACCGGTATTCCTAAGCTAGCAGCCAGTGCTGGATCGAAGGAGGTAATCTTCCATTCTTTATAAAAGAAAATTATACAAATCAAAACAATTATCAGCACTAGTGCTAAAATAGCGGTGGCTTCCGGGACCTGACCAACTATAGGAAGTGTCATCGTATTCCAGGGGATAAAGGTTATTTCTCCCATTAATGCATGCTGAACATCTAGGTGAGCATTGCCAACAGATGTCGAAATCAAAATGACACCGATAGCAAATAAAGTTGTAAAAACAATCCCAATTGAAGCATGCTGTTCAATATTTAATTGATTCAACCATTGCACGAATAAAGCTGTTAGTAGTCCTGCAATAATTGCACCAATTAACATATGGGGACCATTTAACTCCCTTGTTATCATAAATGCTACAACAATTCCTAATAAAACCGTATGACTGATAGCATCTGCCATCATCGCCATCTTTCTTAAAATAAGAAATACACCAATAAGACTACACGAAAGCCCTACAAGAGCAGCAGTAAGGATAATCCATGCTGTATAGGCCATACTAGTTCACCCCTTTTGTATCCAGTTTAGTTGGATTGTGCATTTTCTTACGCTCAGCATGTAACTCGAGACGCAGGACTAATATACCTTTTTCTTTACCAAATACTAATGAAACTATAAAAAATATAGCTGCAAAAATAACGATAAACGGACCTGTTGGCCACCCACTACCAATAGCACTTATATACGTTCCAAGTACACCAGAGAGACCACCAAAACAGGCCGACAAGACTAACATCTTTCGAAAGGAATTCGTCCAATACCTAGCACTTACTGAAGGGATAATTAATAATGCCGCAATAAGAATAACACCAACAGCTTGAATGCCTACAACAATCGTAGTTACTAATACTATCGTATACATTACATGCATCCCTCTAATCGATAATCCGATTCCTTTAGCAAATTGCGGGTCAAATAAATAAAGCTTCCATTCTTTGAATGCCACAAATACGATTGCTATAACCACTATTGCTAATGCTAATATAGTAAACACATCGGATTTCACCATGGAAGCTGCCTGCCCAAAGATAAAGCTATCTAATCCACTTTGATTTCCTCCAACCGAACGGTTTACCACTGTAAGAAGCATAATTCCTAATCCGAAAAAAATGGATAATACCATCCCCATCGCGGTGTCTTCTGTTATTCTTGTTGTAGACTGTATCCCTTGAATAAAGAAAGCACCAATCAGTGCACTGATAGCAGCACCAATAATTAGAACGAGTACATTTTTCTCACCAATTAAGAGAAAGGCAATAATGACTCCAGGTAAAGAGGCATGACCTAGTGCATCACTCATCAAACTTTGCTTTTTCCAGTAGGCTAAACATCCAACCAACCCAGCTGCTATCCCTAGAATCATCGTACAAGCCAAAACCCACTGAAAGTTACTACTACTAAGGATGGGCCACATGAGACCCCTCCTCTAATGTCCAACGCATATTCCCACCATAGGTTCGTGCAATATTTTCCTTCGTAAACACAGTTGGTGTTTTCCCGTACTCCATCACTCTTCGATTTAGAAATAGTACATGGTCAAAGTACTCTGCCACTGTTTGTAAATCATGGTGCACAACCATTACCGTCTTTCCTTTTCCTTTCAATTCCTTCAAGATCGCCATTATCGCTTGTTCCGTTGCTGCATCTACTCCAGCAAGTGGCTCATCCATAAAGTAAAAATCAGCATCTTGTACGAGGGCACGAGCAAGAAAAACACGCTGCTGTTGCCCTCCTGATAATTGACTAATTTGTCGGTCAGCATAATCGGTCATTCCCATTTTGTTTAATGCTTCATATGCGAGCTTTTTGTGGGAACGGGATGGCAATTTTAGCCATCCGATTTTCCCATATAATCCCATTAACACTACATCTAATGCATTCGTTGGGAAATCCCAATCCACCGAACCACGCTGCGGTACATAGCCAATCGCCTGCTGAGCTTTCTTAAATGGTTGACCAAAGAAGTCGACCGTTCCCGATAAAGTAGGATGTAAATTTAATAGGGATTTAATTAAAGTAGATTTCCCTGCACCATTCGGGCCAACAATTCCTGTTAATGAGCCTTGCTCTACTGTGAAACTCACATTCTCTAGAACGGTGTTTTTACGATAGGATGCAGATAACTCTTTTACTGTAAGCACTGTTTTAACCATCTAATTTCCATCCCCCATTAATGCTTCGTAAATAGTCTCTACATTATGTCGATACATTCCTAAGTATGTCCCTTCTACCGTTCCTGCTTCCCCCATTGCATCTGAGAAGAGCTCACCACCTAGTGCGACCTTAACTCCTTCACCCTTTGCCCCTTCGATTACAGCTTTAATTGAGCTGTCATTAATGCTACTTTCGATGAAGACAGCTGGCACATTGTATTCCTTTATAATTTGAATGGTTTCTTGAATATCTGATACTCCAATCTCACCATCCGTACTTAAACCTTGTAATCCAACAACCTCTAAGTTATGCATTCTTCCAAAGTAACCAAACGCATCATGAGCTGTTACTAAGTATCTTTTGTTTGACGGAATTTCGGAAAGCTTCATAGCCTCATCTTTTACTTCGTCCATCTCAGCAAAGTATCCTTGCTTATTCGCTTCAAAATCATCCGCAAAATCTGGAGCATACTCCTTTAATTCTTCTACAGCGGCTTCTAGTCCTTGCTTCCAAAGATCAAGATCAAACCAGACATGTGGATCGACTGCACCTGTTTCGTCTTCCAGTAGCTGATTCTCTGGTAGTACTTCTCCTATCGCAAGCACAGGCTTTGAAGCTGATATTTCATCAAAAATATCCACCATATTTGCCTCTAGATTCAGTCCGTTATAAAATACCACATCTGCATTCGTAATCTTCGTAATATCACCATGTGTTGCGTTATACAAATGCGGGTCTACCGATGGCCCCATTAAACTCTCTACCTCAACATGCTCCCCACCAATAACGGATAACGGTTCTGCTATTTGGGCAATCGTCGTGACAATCTTAATTTTCCCATCAGGATTTGCAGAAGTTTTATCATCTGCCGAACAAGCTCCTAAAACAAAGCTAATGCTAAGTACAAACCAAAACCACCTTTTCATGAAAATCCCCATTTTTACCTCTCCCTTTTATTTTTCCCTAAGGAAACTTTATTAGTTACTAACAATATAATAAGTATAGTTTGTATAAGTCAAGTGTTTTTTATACAAACTTAAATTTTTCCTAAGGGAAACTTTTTAGGCGTTATTAGGATAGTATGTAAAAGGAGTTAAATTGTTCATTTAAACTATAACTCTAGTACTCGATTACAGATTAAACCCCTCTATTGTTTAGATAATGCTGAATCACTAAATGATTTGGTTGAAACCATTTCCATCATAAGTTACCATTTAAAGCCCAATAACAAAAACACCACAGTGACGTTCACTGTGGATAAGCTTTTACTTTGGAAAAGCAGCCAAGGCAATAATCACCTTGGCTGCTGCTAAATTATATTTGAATAGTAGCCTTACGTTTTTGAAAATCAACGTCCTTGTAATAAGCGTTCTTAACTAGGAGATTTGGCCCTAAGCACTTTACAGCTGGACAATGACAGTTTAAACTTTTAGCAGTCTTAGAACCCATCCACTTGTCATAGGCACTTTCAAGTGTTGTATCTTGTATATTTCCTAAGGATGGCTCTTCATCACCAAAATCCGTAACGATAATATCCCCGGTGAAAATATTTACATTTAGGCGCGACCTTCCGTCCGGATCATTCCGAACGGTTACATTCTTCTCCTGATATAACCGTTTGATTAAGGCTAATTCTTCCCGTGAGGAACTACATGCATAAAAAGGTAACGTACCAAATAGCATCCAAATGTCTTGATTTCGATGGTCTAGTAATCTTGTAATCCCATCGCGTATCTCATCAAGTGTTAAGGTTTTTAGCTTACTAGCAAAATCTACTGGGTACATTGGGTGAACCTCATGCCGTGTACATCCCATTTCAATAATATGATCATGTATCTTCTCTAGGTATGGGTAGGTACGCTTATTTAACATCGTTTCCGCTGAGACCATTACACCTTGTTTAGATAGAGCTTGTGCATTTTCTACCATTCTTGCAAAGTATTTTTTCCGATTTTCTGCTGTAGGCTTCCGCTCCATATGTGCAAAGCCTACTTCAGCAAATTCATCCTCGGTTCCCCAATTGTGGGAAATATGTAACACATCTAAATATGGGATGATCTCTTCATAGCGTTCATATGGTAATGTTAAATTAGAATTAATCTGTGTTCGTACCCCACGCTCATGAGCATATTTCAGTAGTGGAACAACATAGCTCCGGACTGACTTTTTATTCATCATCGGTTCGCCACCCGTAATACTCATTGTTCTTAGGTGAGGAATCTCCTCTAATCGTTGGATTAACAAATCAATTGGGAGGGCGTCTGGGTCCTTATTCTGAAGCATGTATCCAACTGCACAGTGTGCACAACGCATATTGCACATATAAGTAGTAGTAAATTCTATATTCGATAGTGTCATTTTTCCATGTTCTTCTACATCATAATAAGCTTCCCACGGATCATACTTTGGTGTAATTTGTTTTTGCTTTGTGTCATTCATAAAGAAACTCCTCTCGGTTATTCCTGCTAGTTCATTCCATTTAACCTTTATGACGACTATTATTCTATCACTTTCTGTAGAAAAGTACGAAGCCCTGTAGCAAATCAATTTCGCAACAGGGCTTTTTGCTATTTAACCTTGTATATCTCGCTTACGATATCCGACAAAGCCTATAATCATAATTCCAACAGCTGTAACGATTAATAGAATACTAGAGACCCAATCCATCTCCTCAATAGGTAACTGTGGAATATATCCAAATGGAGATAGCTTCCCTACCCATTCAGAAAACTGAAAGAGATTCCCTAGATATAGTACAAAGAAGGAATAACATACATACAACCAAATTAGACTCGTTCTTCTTGGTAACCAACCAATTAGGAATACTGCCACACTAATCATTACTAGAATGGCTGGGTAGTAGACAATTGCTGCCCCGTAGATCGTAGCGAAGTCTAACCCACCTTCAACTACTGCATCTCCAGCAATCCATAACCCTATGCCAGCAAGAGATAGCATGACAAAACCATTAACGATAGACGTGATAAGATAACTCGCCATAAGTTTCGTACGGGAGACAGCGCGACTTAGTACATGGTCCATTCGCTGCTTTTTCTCTTCTCCATATAGTTTATTCATAGACATAACAGCAGGAACTGTAGCTAGAATAGCCATGACCATCATTAACATCGGGATAAATTGCTCTGTTAAGGTATACCCTTCCGCTGCCACTAGCATATTCTGCATTTCTTCGCTACCGGCAAAGAATGCCTCTAAATCACCTAAGACAGAACCATAAGAGGCTCCCATTACGAACATCCCAATTGCCCAAGCAATCAAACCGGTTCGTTGTAGCCGTAATCCTAATCCAAGTGGAGATTGTAACAATACACTTGCTTGTTTTCTACCTGGCTTTGAAGGTAAAAATCCTGCTCCCATATCTCGGACGGCATTCAGATAGTTTGCGATTATTATTAATATTACCGAGGTTCCAAGCATAATCATAACCGGTAACCAGTTATTCGAGGAATAAACATCAGCCTGTGTAACCCAACCAAACGGAGATAACCAACTCAGTACTTCATTACTTACATCCCCGATGGCACGAATTAAATAAGCCACGATAAGTAGGGCAATGGATAATCCAATCGTTCCTCTAGAACTTTCTGATATTTGTGCAAACACCGCTGTTAAACCAGTAAAGAAAATTCCAGTTGCACCTAACACCGCCCCGTATAATAGTGACCCTTCCAAATCTATACTCGTTATATTTAACGCGTATAATCCAAAGCCTACACATAACGCAAGAATAATATTTATGACAACATATACCATCATCGTTGCATGTAATTGGGATAATCTCCCAACAGGTAACGAACGTATTAACTCTATCCGCCCGTCCTCTTCATCTGCCCGTGTATGTCTGGATACAAGCAGTATACTCATTAACCCGACAACAATTGCCGTAAAAATTAACATTTGATGGGCGGTCATGACACCGATTGTGTAGTTTTCAAAGTCAGCTGGGCCTACCATAGCAACCATAGCTGGATTTTTCATTGTTTCTGCCATCATATCTCGTTCTGCCTGTGATGGGTATAAGTCTGTAAAAGCTGCTGGAATTAATAATGTAAAAAACACTATCCCGATAAACCATAATGGAAGGCGCACCCGATCCCTTCTTAAAATAAACCGAGCTAATCGACCTGATTTACGAAAAGTAGTTGATGTCATTTATGATCTCCCCCCTACTCCTTTTTCCCCTTGTGTTTCATAATGGCGCATAAATAAATCCTCTAATGTAGGAGGTGTACTTTCTAGCTTTACAATTCCAAATTGACTTATATGTTTTACGACTAAGTCCAATTGTTCCGAATCTACCTGGAACGATACAGCATAATCCGTTCCTTCTAGTTCGTGTACGCCAGGTATGTCATGAAGATTCGTAATTGGCTCTTTCACTTCAACTCTCAAGTTCGTTCTTGTTAAATGGCGCAATTCATCTAGTGTACCAGTTTCAATTATTTCCCCCTGCCTAATAATCCCTACTCGATCACACAGCTTCTCCACTTCTGATAGAATATGACTCGATAACAATATGCTTTTGCCATTTTGCTTAGCCTCTAGTACACATTGTTGAAAAATCTGTTCCATTAATGGATCCAGTCCTGAAGTAGGTTCGTCTAAAATATATAAATCCGCATCAGAAGCAAACGCTGCAACTAAAGCTACCTTTTGTCGATTTCCTTTCGAGTAAGTCCGACATTTTTTTGTTGGATCTAAATCAAATCGCTTAATTAGTTCCTCCCGTTTTTGTTTATCAATCCCACCTCGAAGAGAACCAAATAAGTCAATGACCTCTCCCCCGGTAAGATTTGGCCATAGATTCACATCTCCCGGTACATACGCCAGACGTTTATGAATCTCTACAGCATCAGGCCATACATTTTTACCAAATATCGTCGCCTTACCATTCGTTGCCTTTAATATTCCTAGTAGAATACGAATGGTTGTTGATTTACCCGCCCCATTAGGACCGATAAACCCAAAGACCTCTCCCTCATTTAACTCCATATTGACACCATTTAAAGCAGTAAATTTGCCAAACCTCTTCGTCAAATTCGTTATTTCCAAAACTGCCATGTTTCTTCCTCCCTTTTCCACCCCATAAATATGGAAACATTAATTTTGAAATATTTTATCCTTATGAGTTCATAATATAAAAAATGATTCATTATTGCAATGATTTTTGAACTATTTTTATTGTTATGTTTCAAAATTTCTATTAAACTAATAGTGAGGTGAAATACATTGGATGGATTTAAACGAAGAAGTGAATTGAAAAGGACTAATATTCTACAATCAGCACTAGATCTTTTTATGAAATTTGGAATAAGTAAAGTATCCGTAGCTGAAATCGCAAAGAATGCAAATGTATCACAAGTAACTATATATAATTACTTCGGTAGTAAGGATAAATTAGTAGATGAGGTAGTTATTTATTATATGGAAGAAATTTGGAGTGAATTCCAGAAAATTATAGATAGTGATATCCACATCTCGGAGAAAATTAAGCAAATCATCTTTAACAAGACAACATCCGCGAGTTCTATAAACGAGGAGATTTATAACTATATTATAAAGGACTTTTCTTCTGGTACAGGAAGTTATATCGAAGAATTTTATACGAATAAAGCACTCCCAGAATTAATTAATTTATTTGATGAGGGGAAGGAACAGGGGTATATCGATTCCACCATCTCGAATGAAGCCATATTAATCTATATCCAAATGTTCCGGGAATATTTACAGCAAAAACATGTTTATGAACAGGTGCTCCCATATACGGAGGAATTAACGAAAATGTTCTTTTATGGGATTGTTGGTTATAAGGAAAAGTAATGCCTATTCGTCAAAAGGGGTAGAGACTATCCATGTCTCTACCCCCCAATAATTATTTTCTCACCGTAATACTGCCGTTCACCGTTTTTAGTTTAATTTTATGCGCGCCTTCGCCAAATACTGAATTCTTAGAGTTATCGCCTAATATGTCTACCTTTCCATTTACAACACTAACCTCAAAAGCCGCGTTCGTAGGTTCTTGCATTGTTTGAATTTCAATCTTCCCATTCACTGTTTCAAGATCAATGGAACGATCTAAATCATTGGTAATAAGTGTCGTTCGACCATTAACAGCATTACTAGTTATTTCACCATCAACATACGTTAATTCCACCCTACCGTTTTCAGACGAAACATAGGTAGTAATAGTGGTTAAATCCTCCAATTCAATTCGGCCATTAATAGTTTGCACATTGGCATGTTCTACTTCCAGACCTTCTACATTAACTCTTCCGTTTATTACATCCACTTTTAGTTCAGCATATTGCTTTTCAGGTAAATAGATGACTAAACTTGGACCTTGGAAGCTAAAGTCAAACGATATAAATTGAAGAATTCGTTTTTCCTTTACTTCTACTGCAAGCGTGTCACCATCTTCTTCTACAGTAAACTTATACTTGTTTTTACTTGTAGCTGGCGATGTAAATTCTACTGTAATTTCCTTCTCCGATGTGGGTAGGACTTCAACTCTTGCATTGTCTGTTTTAACATTCAGTGTCGTAATACCTTGATTATCAATGACTTCTGTTTCTATTACATCTTCAGAAGATGCACCTGCCGTTTTATACGTTAGGAGACTACCAATGACGCCGACGACGAATAGACAAGAAGCAATGATTATCCATAACTTTTTCCTAGGCATTTCCTATTCCTCCTTTAACCATACGAACATTAAATTGTAAATAGCGTATAAAACCTTTACTTAACCATCTTGTCACATAATACATCCCAATAATCACAAAGATTCCGATTCCAGCAAACGTAATCGATATGAATAATTGATAAAGTTCAAATATTTCTGGGTAAATGGCTACATTAATTAAATACAAAACTGGACTTGCTATTCCGGATAATCCTACTGCCCAACCAGATAATACAATTCCTACTAAGGCGATAAATGGCCCTAGTACAATAACTAAGTTAAAAAAACCAAGTCCAATTACTGCCCATACGGCACGAAGGACATTTCCCGTAGTTGCCGTTTCTTGGACCTGTTCCAAATGGAAAGAAGCCGTTATTTCTTTGGCTATTTGCTGTGGGGTTCCAAGCCCTTTCGCAATTTCTTCTTCTGATTTCCCTTCACTAACTCCAACTTCAAAATGTTCCCTAAAGTCTTGTATAATATCTTCTCGTTCAGAAGAAGGTAGACGCTTTAAAGCACCCTCCAACTGTGTTAAAAACTGTTCCTTATTCATTTCGAACACCTTCCTCGATTAATTGATTCACACCCTCGGTGAACTTCTGCCAATCCTCTAATAGTTCTTGCAAGTAAATTCTACCCTCTTCTGTTAGCGCATAATATTTTCTAGATGGTCCCTCTGTAGATTCTTTTAAATACGTAGTAAAATATCCTTCCTTCGTTAACCTTCTTAATAATGGATAAACAGACCCTTCTGAAATGGCAATCTGATCGGAGATTTTCTGAACCAATTCATAACCATATCGATCTTGTTTATCTAATAAGACGAGCACACATAGCTCCAATACACCTTTCTTAAACTGTACGTTCAATACTTCCACCTCTGCTCTACTACTATACATTGTATAGTACCAATTTATAATTAATTCCTTTAGCTATAATTTAACATATACTACTGTTCAATACAAGGTACTATTTAAATAAAATACTTAACAAGGTAAAATGATGGTTATCAATGAAATACAGGGATGAACGAAGACAGCAGGGTTAACCAAGCTGTCTTCGTTCATCCCTGTGATAGTTTGCTTCGGAATTTCAAGAAGACTTCTTCATATTAAGTTGGTGTGGGAACATCTTAGCAGTATGTTTGTAGAACCGATACAAAATAAAAGCAATTATTGGGATTAACATAATATATACAGTTAATGCTCCTAGCAAGGCCGACTGTAATTCTTCTATAGACGTAAGGGGCAAGCTAGGTAAAAAGGTTGTAAAACTAGAAACTAGATTCGTTAACGAATGTAAAACGATTGGAACGATTAATCTCTTCGTTTTTAAATAAACCAAACTATAAAATATTCCACTAGCAAAATAACCCAGAAATAGCATAATATCAAAATGAACACAGGCAAATAACAAGGAGCTCATGATTATCGCTTTTCCCAGCCCTATTTTAGCTCCCCATTTATTTAATAGATACCCTCTAAATAACAATTCTTCAAAAATAGGTACGAATGTAAAACTAATGATCAACATCAGAATACTATTAACGTCAGCACTTACATGGGTATGCTCTGAAAGTAACAGCAACACTTCTGTATATATTTCCGGATAAACTAACGAAACCAGTGGCACACCTACACTTTGTGAAAGCCAGGAAAATAGGATCAATAGAAATTTTATACTTATTAATAAGATCCACGGTACATGTTGAACGGATGGCTCTCCAATCACTTCAGCATCTATACCATTCATGCGTAATGAGCGTATCATGATAAAAAGAGCAAAAATATAAAACGTTGCGATCCATACAACATTCAAGTCCATTCCGAGTATACTTTGCATGATATTATGTAGTATGTGGCATATTAAACCTAAGACGAATAATTGCACTATAACATTCCATATCTTTAGTTCACCAAACTTTTCCCCCATAAAACAAGGCACATCTCCTTCTATTGTAACCATTACCATATCTCGTAATTTAAGCTTGAGAATGTATGTGCACTAAATCTCTTTGCTTAATGCTCCATAATTTTACATCCTAATGCTATAGCATGTATACTAACATAAAACACAAAGATATTTAACTATTCGAAATTCAATTTAGAAATGAAATTGGTTATTCCTTAATGAAAACAGGAGGCTACCACTGTTAGCCTCCTGTTTTCATCATGTACTTTTTACCCAAACCAATTCTGATCTCGCTCTTCTAAAGCAACTACTACCGCCTTCTGTAATAATTAATTCTCCTATTAAACATATAAAACATATATAAATATAGCACGATTACAACCCCATCAATTCCGAGTAGTACATACTGTAACCAAAAGTCATTCCAAGTTACAACTATTCCTATTTGAGAAATAAGGAAAAGGAAGAAAACGAGTAAATAAAAGCCAATCATTCGTTTATAAGAATCTTGTATGGACTCATTATCAGAGTACAATTTCCGGATAGATGGATTGGAGGCATCTGTTCGGAAGTAGTGAAAGACTCCCATTGATCCAATGACATATTCCCACCCTGCATCTTCATATAGCTTGAAATAATCCATCTGAGCATTTTGGCGAAAATCGATTTGATACACATATGATTTGGTTGGATCTTCCTCAAATTCATACCATAGTAATTTATGATGTTGAAAATGTAGTCCCTTTTGAGACATTTCCGTCAACCACTGCTCTTCCTTTTCAATGTTAAATGATAATGATATCCTGAGTTTTCTTATTGTCATCCTACTCTACCTCCAGTTCTGTCATGATATCCTTTGCATTTTCCACTAACGATTTCAACCTTCTATACTCTAAACGTAAGACTTCTTTACCTAAACTAGTTAACTGGTAATACTTCCTTCGTTCATCATCTTGCACAACTGCTTTCTCAATAACTTGTTGTTTTTCCAATTTACTGAGCGCCCCATACAATGTTCCTGGACCCATTGTCACTTCACCCTTACTAACCGCTTCTACATCCTGCATAATTCCGTATCCATGTCGGACTTCCCGTAAAGATAATAGAATATAGTAGGTAGCCTGTGACAAAGGGAGAAAAGTTTCTGCTTTTTTCGTCATATTTTCACCACCATTATATATCACCTATCGATGTATCGATGTGCGATATATCATATGTCGATATAATAACATGAACACCTTCTTTTGACAATACATGAATTATTTTTTTACAACATACAACCGGGAGAGCGACTTCATCATATTTTAGTAATAAAGATTAATTATGATGATTTCCGAGAAAGATAAATTGAAGCAATAATGATTTTTCATTATACTAGTGGCAGTGAAAGGGGTATATACCATGGAACAAACAAAATTAGAATCGAAAGTAATATCCGTACTTAAGGATAAAATACAGACAATACCAACAACAGAAGGCGCTATCTATTTAGTTGGACCCATTCGCCTTCCTGTTAATCTATACGGAGAAACCGTTGAATTCAAATGGTATAGCTGGTTAAATTCAACGGAAGCAACTGATGATTATCAGACCATCATCGATAATCTATCGTCACAAAACTTAGCAGACTATCAACAGTCTAGTGTCTTAGTTTATGGTGATTTTGAAAATGATGACGATGCCTTAATCCGAATGCATTCCATTTGTCATACTGGTGATATCTTTGGAAGTAAACGTTGTGATTGTGGCTTCCAACTGAAAGAATCCATGCACAAAATTACCGAGCATGGTACTGGAGCTATTTTCTACCTTGCTAATCATGAGGGTCGGGGTATTGGTTTATTTTCTAAAGCAATGGCCTATATTTTACAGGAGAATGGTCTTGATACCGTTCAAGCCAATGAAGCACTTGGATTTGTGAATGACTCTAGAAATTATGACGATGCTATTCGTGTCTTGAAAAGATTACGTACAAAGCCGGTAACATTAATTACGAACAATCCATTAAAGCTTGAAGCAATGAAGAAAGCCGGATTAACCTTAACAGGGCGCGTGCCACTGTGGGGCGATGTTTCTGAATATAACGAACGCTACCTTAAAACAAAGGTAGAAAAATCTGGTCACCTGCAAGAGGAAGGAACCTGTTCCAATGAGTAATCATGAGTTCTATATGGGACTTGCCATCCAAAACGCTAAGGCGATGAAGGGACAGACGGATCCAAACCCGCTTGTAGGATCTGTTATTGTCAATGACAATCGGATTGTTGGTGTCGGCACACACCTAAAAGCAGGAGAACCGCACGCAGAGATTCATGCATTACGTATGGCAGGCGAGAAAGCCAAGGGTGGGACGATTTATGTAACGTTAGAACCATGCTCCCACCATGGTAGAACCGGACCGTGCGCGGAAGCTATTGTTCAAGCAGGAATCAAGAGGGCGGTCATTGCAACATTAGATCCGAATCCAATTGTGGCAGGAAACGGTGTGAAACTACTACAGGATGCCGGCATCGAGGTCATTATTGGGGTTTTAGAACAAGAATCCATACAAATGAATGAAGTTTTTAATAAATTTATTGTGGAGAAAAAACCATTTGTCACGCTTAAGGCGGGGGCTTCATTAGATGGTAAAGTTGCAACCCATACGTTTAGTAGTAAATGGATTACTTCAGAAGAAGCACGACGAGATGTACATCAGCTTCGGAGTGAAAATATGGCTATTCTCGTTGGAATAAAAACTGTTTTAACAGATAATCCATCGTTAACAGCACGGATTCCTAATGGACGTAATCCAGTTCGAGTTATAATGGATTCCACCTTAAAGATTCCAATGAATGTTAACGTTATAACCGATAACCAAGCAGAAACATGGATTTTTACTAGTAAAAACCATGATGAAACAAAAAAGCTTCAGCTTGAGGAGCGCGGCATTCGTGTATTTGTAACATCAGGTGAAACATCGGTTAATCCAAAAGAGGTAGTTGCGATTCTTGGCGAGCATCTTGTCTCCTCCCTATTCTTAGAGGGCGGCGGAAATATCCATGCTTCTTTCTTAGAACATCAATTAGTTGATAAAGTTGTACTTTACTTCGCTCCAAAATTAGTCGGAGGGAAAGAAGCACCTACATTTCTAGAGGGAACTGGAGTAGTAGACATGCAAGATGCCCTAGATTTAACGAATACAAACATCGAAAAGATTGGCAAAGACTTTAAGTTTACGGGTTACCCAGTTTATAAAAATTGAGGGATTATATGAGATTTGGTTTTGATATCGATGACACATTAATAAATTTGCGCGAGCATGCCTTTCATATCTATAGGAACAAACTAAAAAAGCATGTTCCAATCGAAGAATTCTATGCTTTAAAGCGTGTGGAAATCCACGAACCTTTTGGATTAACAGACGAAGAGGGAAGCACTATGTGGAATAGTTCACTTGAAGATATTTATTACACGGACTGTCCACCATACCAAGGTGCCGTGGAGGCATTAAATACACTAATAGATTCTGGGCATGAAATCTTTTATATTACCGCAAGACCAAAAGAACACGGTGAGCGGACAAAAAACTGGATGAAGCAGCAAGGTTTCCCAGTAAACGATGAACATTTTTTCTATGGCATGCAAGACCATGAGAAAATCCATATTATTAAAGAGCTAAAGCTAGATTATTATGTAGACGATAAACCGACCATTTTAGATACGCTATCAAAAGAACCGATTGAGCTTTTCTTAAAGGATCAGTCTTATAATCGAGCTGCGACATATAACCGGGTTTTAGATTGGGAAGAGTTTTTGGGGAAATTAAAATAACCGTAACAATAGACTACTCTCTTGCATCGGAAATATACGTTACTTTCTATCAGCTACTGGATAGTAATGCTACTAATGATCCTAGGAAGCCCCTGTGTGCGAAATGCGAGGAACAGGGGCTTCCTAGGGATTACATTTGTCCTATTTCGGAGTTTACGTATATTTTCGGCGCTAATAGTTACTGCTTAATTTATGAAATAAGCTTCTACCGCTACTCTAGATTATTTGCATAAAGACCTAATCGCTTCACTAAGTCAATAGCCATTTTCTTTTCTTCCACAGTTAACCCATCCATAATATCACGTATGGCTTTTGCATGATGTGGGAAAATCTCATCCATTAATTCCTTACCAGATTCGGAAATAACAGCAAATGTAACCCTTCTATCTGTTGGGCATGCTTTACGAGTTAAGTAGTTTTTTTCTTCTAATTTATCCACAACGTACGTAATACTGCTGCTTGCCAGTAAAACCTTCTGACCGATTTTCTGTATTGGTTGTTCTCCTTTATGATATAACAACTCTAAAACAGCAAATTCCGTTAGATTCAATCCATACCCCTTCACATTTTTGGTAATCTGTTTCTCGATTGCTTGAATTGCTCTAGACAGTACGACAAAAAGTTTAAGTGAGGCGGCTTGGTTTTCGTCGAAATGATTCGCATTATCCATGAATATCAATCCTTTAAGTAATAGTTATGAAGTTTAATTTAGTATATCGCAAAATTCCAAGATTTTCTATTCATAATGGGTAATATTTACTAAAATTGCCATTTATGGAGGGTTGTAAAAAGATCATGGCATATTAATGTGGAAGTATATCAAAGCAGAGCTATACATATAAAAAATAGAAACTACCGAATTAGGAATCGGCAGTTTCTATAGAGGGTGGATTAACTAATCGCTATTCCTGCATGGCTTTTCTAATAATGTCTGGTATCATCACAGCCTAACAGAAAAATCTACTTTTAAATAATCTTTATCAATACATTCCTCCCAATATTGCAAGTGTTTTTTATCAATCCAATGATTAGATTCGTTGACTTCTTGTCCACCATTCCCCTGAACAAAGTACCAATACAAATACTCACTGCCAGCAATTTCTTCCCTCAATATAGTTTCAACATACCTCTTCTCATCCGTTAATGTGACAAGTACTTCTTTCATATTGTCATTCAAAAACTTCATCCATTCATCTACTTTTTTTGTCTTTCCATCTTTCACTTTGAATCTTGTTAATTCTATATTCATATTAGCCCCCTTATCTTACCCAGTATTCTGTACAGTCTTTACTGCGGTCCATAAAGCCATATTCAATGAGGTATCTTCTGATGGTTACATAATCGGCGTAAATCATCTTGAGAATGCTATTAATTTCCTTTTCCGTGTATTTTCTATTCGGTTCAAATCGCTTCATAATATTTTGCAACACAATCAGTTTTCGTTTTTCTTTACTTGGAAAGGAATCTAAACTACCATCCAGCCCCTGCTTAAAATACGTTGATAGAATCTTTTGCTTTTCTTCTTCTGTCGTTACATATCGCTCATCCACCATTTTCGCCCCCTTATGAAAACTAACAAAATTATTTCTATCTTTTTCATTGGAATTCCGGTTTAGAAGCTCCATAATAGCAAGAAATACTTTCGCTTGTTTTTCCTTTTCTTTCAGTTTGAATCGATGATTTCTAACCGTAGAAGGACTGCCCCCATTCTGTTGTTTGATGATTTCCTTATCACTTAAGCCTCTTTTGAAATAATGCAGTAATTCTTTTTGATGATTGGATAATCCAGTGTACTTTTTATCTAGGTGTAGTAAATACTCAAACACGGACTCATGACGATCCTCTATATGTTGAACTATCGCTTTTTTAGCTTCGTATAACATTCCATCCATTGGATAGATAATGCCATCTTCATAACTTTCCCCACACAGGAGGCATATGTATTCATCATTGGATTGGATATACCCTAACGAGAGCTCTTCTACTGTTGCATTCCAAAACCGTTCATCTATACTCATTATAAACATTACCCCTTTTTGTTTATTTATATATAAACATATTATAATATTGTTTACAATAAAATCGACACCAAACAAAAAAGCTTGAATACCAAGCTTTTTAAGAGTACATTTATATTACCTCTACTCACTATACTTCCTTCAATCGATCACTTTCTTATTCCCTTTTTGAAAATGAATGATACTTATAATAGGAGTCATTACTTCTCCATCCCAAAACAATCCGCTACCATTTTGGATGGCATAAATATCCTGCTTTTCCGATAAATGGATTAATTCTTCATCCATTCCATCACGATAATGAACCTCTACACTGAAGTCCACTAGACCTAACCCTTTAATGACCAAGGTTTCTGGATAATCCTCATCCTTGGTAATAATACAGTCCTTACTGAAAGCTAAAGCACCTGCGCTCACACCTATCAACAACCCCGAATGTCCTCTAATAGATGTAACTAATTCTTTATCTATCAACCTTTCCATCAATTTCTCCGGCCTACCACCAGTAAAGTATAGCACTTCATGTTCCTTGATTTTTGATTGCATCTCTTGACTCGTTAGTCTTTGGTTGAGAATGTCGAGATGACTAACTCCAATATCCTCAAAAGTTTTTTTGGCAGAATTATACCAACTATCCAGTCTGTTTTCTTCTGTAGCGAAAGGAATGATTAAAAGTTTACTATCCTTCTTAACGTGATGGCTTATAAATTTTATTACATCATTAAGCTCTCCCGTTAAGGGGTTTCCTCCTCCAATAAAACAGAGTTTCATAAGCATCTCCCTTACTATCTCAAGTATGTAGTTACTCTTGAAGTTGTATCAAAACTATGCAATTTCTAGCTATATCTTAACATAGGTGAGCATCAATTCTTCCTACTACTCTCCAAACCAAAAAGCATACCAACAATTAGTTGATATGCCACGTTTTCCTCATTCTATAAATCTTTTTTCATTAGTCGCATCGAGTTCAATACGACAATAAGTGTCGCTCCCATATCCGCAAAAATAGCGATCCATAATGTTAGCCATCCTGGAATAACTAATAGCAAAGCTAATACTTTTAGCACTAGAGCGAAGATAATATTTTGCTTAATAATCGTTAAGGTTTTACGGCTTAGAGAAATCGTATATGGTAATTTCTCCAAGTCATCGGCCATTAATGCTATGTCTGCTGTTTCTAAGGCCACATCGGTTCCTGCGCCTCCCATGGCAATTCCAACATTAGCTGATGCAAGTGCCGGTGCATCATTAATTCCATCACCAACCATGGCTACACGACCATACCTATCCTTTAATCGACTTATAACGGTTAATTTATCCTCAGGTAATAATTCCGCTTTTACTTCTGTTAACCCGAGGCTTGAGCCTATTGCCTCTCCGGTTAATTGGTTGTCTCCTGTTAGCATAATGGTCCGCTTCATACCTAACTGATGGAGCTTCTGAATAATGGATCGACTTACTGAACGGATTTGATCAGCTACTCCGATAATCCCTATCACTTCTTGAGACGTACCTAATAGCATTACCGTTTTCCCTTCCGCTTGTAGCTGGCTAGTTCTCTCCAGTAGCTCAGCATGTAAGGGCAGCATCTCTGAAAACAATGCCGGGTTACCAATGAAGTACTCTGTCCCTTGTACCGTGGCTTTAGCTCCTTTACCTGTATAGGATAGGAAATCCTCCGCTTTATAATCTACGGCTTGAAGACGGATTGCTTTTCGTTTAATAGCTGATGCAAGTGGATGCTGTGAATATTCTTCAATAGCTGCAGCAATACGGATCAAGTCGGCTTCATCTTTATCTGTAAGTGGGATAATGTCTGTTACTTCCGGCTTTCCTTTCGTTAAGGTACCGGTCTTATCAAAAGCTACCACATCGATATGGCCTGCTTCCTCCAGATGGATGCCACCCTTAATTAGCACACCATTTCTTGCAGCATTACCGATAGCCGTCACAATTGCAACAGGTGTCGATACAACTAATGCACACGGGCAACCAACTACTAATACCGCTAGACCACTGTAGATCCAATTAGACCATTCCCCACCGAAAAATAGAGGTGGGATAACTGCGACAAGGAAAGAAAGAAACAGAATCGCAGGCGTATAATATTTGGCAAATTTATCTACAAACTGTTGGGAGGGTGCTCGTTCGGCTTGTGCTTCCTCCACTAGATGAATGATTTTAGCAATCGTTGTATCTGCTACTCGCTTAGTAACTCGTACCTCTAATGAACCTTCTTCATTGATTGTTCCCGCATATACCTCATCACCGCTTACCTTATGAACTGGGATTGATTCACCAGTTATCGCTGCTTGATTGACAGAGGATTGCCCTTTTACAACTTCCCCGTCCATCGCAATTTTCTGTCCAGGCTTAATGATTAAAATATCACCAATTTGTACATCTTCTACATCAATTTCCATTGTTTGCGAGCCATGACGAATAGTAGCCTTCTTCGGTGCGATATCCATCAGTGATTTGATTGATTGCCGCGCCTTATTCATAGCGTAACTTTCAAGTGCTTCACTTAGCGCAAACAAGAACACCACGACCGCACCTTCTGCCCATTCTCCAATAATCGCTGCACCAATAATGGCAATTGTCATTAATGTCTTCATATCAAATTCAAGCTTCATTAAATTTTTCAATCCGACCTTAAATAAGGAAAGTCCTCCTACCAATATTGCAGTGAGAAAGGCTCCTATTGTAATAGGGTGGCTTTCACCCATCCTAAAGTAGAATACGTACCCTACTATGGTGAAAAGTAACGATATAAAAGTGGTTATAGTCTCCCTTTTTTTCCATCGTTCTGGTTCATTATTCCATTCCGGTTGGACCTTAATCCCATCAAAAGCACCTGCAGCTTCCAACTGATCAACGGATGCCGCACCATGTACAGTTAGCTTTGCAGCACCAAAGTTCACCTGAACATCCTCTACCGTATTAATATTACGGATGTTCTCTTCAAATTTTGCAGCACAGTTCGTACAAGACAAGCCTTGTAATCGATAGACTTGTTTATTTTCCTCCAAGTCCAGCACCTTCTCTCGAATGTTCCATAGCAATCGATACTAACTGATGAACATGCTCATCCTTTAGTGAATAGAATACTAACTTCCCTTCTTTACGATACTTTGCGAGCCCCATATTACGGAGCAGTCGTAAATGATGGGATGCTGTTGCTGTCGTAGAACCGATAATATTTGCAACATCACAAACACACAGTTCATCTTCAATTGTTAACGCATAGGCGATTTTTAACCGTGTTAAATCTGATAATGCCTTAAATATCATTTCTACCCCACTAACTTCTTCTATCTGTGGTTTTATTCGATTCACTTTTTCTTCTTCAAAACAAAATACCTCACAAGTATCGTGGTTAACCTTTTTCACAGTACTTCCTGCCATTTTATCGCCTCATTCAAATAATTGTTTGATTATAATATCATCTTATGCTATAGATTAATGTGATGTCAACAATCAAACGAATATTTGAATAAAGAATTTCGGGAGGGTTTGTATGTACCATACGATTGTCATTGGGGCCGGACAAGCAGGATTAGCTATTGGGTATTACCTTGCCAAACAAACAGATAATTTCCTGATACTAGAAAAGGGGAATCAGATGGGACATGTGTGGAAGGCACGCTATGATTCACTAATACTATTTACGTCTAAGCAGTTTAGCTCCTTACCTGGACTACCTATTGAAGGAGATCCTAATTCTCTACCAACTAAAGACGAGGTTGCGGATTATTTGCAGGATTATGCACGTAATTTTTCATTACCGATTAAATTCAATACGGAGGTAACTCAAGTAGTACGACTAGGTAATGCATATTCCGTCTATACAAAAGAGCAAAACTACATTGCCAAGAATGTTGTGATAGCAACCGGTCCATTCCATAGCCCAGCTATTCCTGCCTTTGCAGCTAATTTGTCACCAGATGTTCTACAATTACATTCAACAGACTATAAAAACCCCAATCAATTACTGGAAGGAAGTGTCCTTGTAGTTGGGGCAGGGAATAGCGGTGCCCAAATTGCTGTAGAAGTTTCACAAACAAGAAAAACATTTCTATCAACTAGTCAAAAGCTTAACTATATGCCTCTTTCTCTTGGGAATAAAAGTATCTTTTGGTGGTTTAGTAGATTGGGTATTCTAAACGCTAGCGTCAACTCGTTTCTAGGGAGACGAATTCGATCAAAGGGAGATCCTATTTTTGGCTATGAATTAAGAAAAGCTATTCAAGATGATAGAATCACTCTAGTAAATCGGGCTATAAATGCGAATAAAAACTCGATTTCCTTCTCAGAGCAAGGTCAACTTGAATTTCATAATGTGATTTGGGCTACTGGTTTTAAATCGGATTATCGGATTATCCAAGGTATACCTGGTGTTCTAAATCAAAATGGGGCGCCTATCCATAATAGGGGAATTACTAGTAGTGAAGGTTTATTTTTCTTAGGGTTGCCATGGCAGTCAAGGAGGGGATCTGCGTTACTTCAAGGGGTAGGCTATGATGCTGAGTACTTGATGCGTTATTTAAGATAGTAGAGTTTGTAACTTAGCACAATCAGGGCAACGTCTTCGCGAGAAAATGACTACTAGGAAAATTAGGGACATCCCAGGTAGCGCTGGGTGTCCTAGCCTCTTCCTATTCGGAAAGTATCTACATTCACTTATATACCTTCAACGCCTCTATCTGAAATCCCTCATAGTGATAATTTTGTTTCCGGTACATCTCTCTTGGGGTATCCTCCCCATCTGCAATTAAAATAACGATTCTATCGCGGAACAGATCCATAACAAATCGTTGAATACTACTACCAATTCCTTTCCGCTGATACGAATCTTGCACAAATAGATTGTCCATTTCTGCCGTAAGATCCTGAAGAATAACGTCCACCGCACCAACAGGGATATCCTTATCGTACGCAATAATTTGAACTACTCTATCACTTTGAAAATTAGCATGATGAAGTATCTTCTTTGCTTCAGCATAGCTTTCACCAAACTGTACATCCTGCTCATACTGTAATGTTAAATAGTCCTTATAAGTACTAGAATTAACCTCTTCCACCTGAATATCTGGATTAATAGACACCTCAGGAAAATCTTGAGGCTTTATGCTGTACAACTCATTAGTCCCGATTGTATAGTTCTGTTCTTGTACGTATTGATAAAGTTCATCCGTCAGCTTCTGATCTGGAGGAAATTCAAATTTCACATGGTCTTGAGCCTTTTTCTGATGAAATTCTCGTAGATAAGCTTCTGCCTCTTTAAACTCATCTATCGTAGGCATTCGTTTAAATCCGATAAAATTACTATCATATCGAATCAGTATTTCTGAATAATGATAATGCTTATAAAGCTCGTTCTCTGCTATAACATGACCTACGATGTCAATATTATCAAATGTTATCTTCACATAATCCCCCACCTGTCTAGCCCGAGCATATCATGATGATGTTCTCATCTGGGTCACGAACTGTAAAAAAGGACAAATCATCAAATCTTATAATTTCGGATGCTATATCATAATTTAGTTGTGTCACAAATTCATATGCTTGGTCTATATCCTCTGTATGGAAGTTAAATAGAGGATATCCTAATCCTCCGGCACCCTTTTTCATATTTTCAGGGCCAGCATCTAATGTAATACCTACTTCTTGATTTACCGGTAGATTGTAAACTGGTCTTGCTACGGTAGATAAGTCGTACGGTTGGCCAATTAGTTCACTGTACCACTTTACAGAACGCTTCAAATCACGCACATGTATAAAGATGGTGTTGACTTTGTTTTGAATTGGGCTCTTCATCTTCTCACACTCCTTCTTACCATATTCGACAGTAACACGCAAAACCCTTCCTTATTCTTCATTATTCCATCGGTATACTAAAAATCGCTCATTCGGATTATTTTCATAAGGTAGTCCTATTTCTTGCTCCAATTGAAACACGGTCTGATTCTCCAAATAGAAGATATATTCCTTTGAAGGATAGTACAAGATAATATCCACTTGCCTTGGGAATGCCTCTACGGATAGAAGAATCCGGTTAATGACACGCTGGAAAATGTGAATAGAAAATGGATTAAAGAAGTAGAATCGATTATCTGCTTCGCTAATTTCATAGTCTTCGGCCAGGCAATGTTTAAACGATATATTATCTGTAGATTTCCTCGCCTTTTTTCTATAGCTTTCTAGATTTTCGATTGCTCTATGATAGAAAGCCTCATTCATTTCGATTCCTGTAGCCTTAGCATGATAATGGTGATGGATAAAGAAATTCATCCGCCCTAACCCACATCCAAAGTCTACAAATTGATCGGCACTCTTCACCTCATATTGGCCAAACAGCACCTCTAATGCTTGATATGGGGTAGGTTCATACGGATAGTAGTGATTGATATGATTACTAGCTACACGTTTGCCAGTTGTATGTATGTTAAGGAGCTTATCATAGTAGTATTCTTTCATTATCATTCTCCTTGTTGGTTTATATGGTAATCTTACGCAAGTTTGACTAGTGCTGCAAGGTTCAAAAGATGCCTTATAAGCTTAGTTGACATATTCTTCAGGCTTTGCAGGATTTGGGAGGGGGACTTCAGGATTTGGGCGCCTATCTTCAGGATTTGAAGGAGGTGTTTCAGGATTTCAGCTATTAGCTTCAGGATTTAACAAATCTCCACCTCTCATATATCTAGTGTTCAAGCCACACCCCCTGCTGGATAGACATTCTAACACATAAGAAAAAGCAGACACATGTTTGAAGTGCCTGCTTTTTCTTGTTAAGCTACATCATAGCCTTGTTCTTCTACTGCCTCTTGCATTGCTTCTAACGTTACTTTCGACTCATCGTAAGTCACGGTAACTTTGCCAGTAGCTAAATCCACCTCTACATTAGATACACCTTCTAATTCGTTCAGTGCACCTTCTACTGACATTTTGCAATGCCCACAAGTCATGCCTCTTACATCTAGTGTTAAAGATTGCATCCTATATATCTCCTTTCAGATATGAAAAGTAAGTATTGGGGACAGGACTATCTACCGTCCCCAAAGATAATTTATATTTTTACTCGTTTTAGGCGAAGTGAATTGGTTACCACACTTACCGAGCTAAATGCCATGGCAGCTCCTGCTATCCACGGAGCAAGCAACCCAAGGGCAGCAATTGGAATACCCGCACTATTATAAGCAAATGCCCAGAATAAGTTTTGACGGATATTTTTTATCGTTGCTTTACTAATTTTAATGGCTTTTGGTATTAATAGTAATTCTCCGCCTAGGATAGTTACATCAGCAGCTTCAATAGCAACTTCTGTACCGGTACCGATTGCAATACCAATATCAGCTACCGCAAGGGCTGGAGCATCATTTACGCCATCCCCAACCATCGCAACCTTTTTCCCTTGTAATTGAATCTCTTTTACTCGGTTAGCCTTTTCCTCTGGTAATACTTGGGCAATGACACGGTCGATTCCTACTTGTTCAGCAATAGCTTTGGCGGTGCGTTCATTATCACCGGTAAGCATAATCACTTCGAGTCCCTGCTCTTTTAGCTCTTTTATAGCATCTTTAGCAGTGTCCTTCACCGTATCGGCTACCGCTACGATTCCTTTTAACTCACCATTTACTGCAATTAACATCGCTGTATTGCCCTTCATTTCATAATCCACTAGCTCAGCTTCTACCGCACTAGTAACGGTAATATGGTGGTCATTCATTAATTTTCTAGTTCCTACTAACACGGTCTTGTCATGAATTCTAGCTTCTATACCATGTCCAGGTATTGCGATAAAAAACGCCGGCTCAACAAAAGGTACGTTTCTTTCAGTAGCATAGGCTACGATTGCTTCTGCCAAAGGATGCTCAGACCCTTTTTCAGCACTAGCTACAAGCGATAACGTTTCCTCATCAGCTGTAAAATAGGTAACCTCAGGCTTACCCTTCGTAATCGTACCGGTTTTATCCAGTACAATCGCATTAAGTTGATGGGTACGCTCTAGATGCTCCCCACCTTTAAATAGGATTCCACTTTCTGCCGCTCTACCAGAACCAACCATAATCGAGGTTGGCGTTGCGAGACCTAATGCACATGGACAGGCAATAACTAATACTGCAATTGCCGTTACCAAAGCTGTCTCTAATTCACCTGGAGTAATAAACAAAATCCAAACACCAAAGGTTACGAGCGCAATTCCCACTACTATCGGTACAAAGTAACCCGAAATGACATCTGCTAATCGTTGGATAGGCGCTTTTGAGCCTTGGGCATCCTCCACCACTTTAATGATGGATGCAAGAGCGGTATCCTTCCCAACTTTCTTCGCTTCCATTTCAATCGTTCCATTTTTATTAATAGTCGAACCAATGACACTTGCATTGATATCTTTCTCAATCGGTATAGACTCTCCGGTAATCATGGATTCATCAACCGATGTTCTCCCTTTCACAACAATACCATCCACGGGTATTTTCTCACCGGGTTTTACTATGAGACGATCGCCAACCACAACATCCTCCATTGGAATCATCATTTCCGCGCCATTACGCACTACTCTTGCTTGTTTTGCTTGTAAGTTTAGTAGCTTAGAAATGGCAACAGTAGTCCGACTTTTTGCGCTTGTTTCTAAATATTTTCCAAATAAAATTAAAGTAATTAAAATGGCACTTGTCTCAAAATATAAATGTGGCAGATGCCCTGGATGACGAAGCGTAATAAATGCCTCATAAAGACTATAAAAATATGCTGCACTAGTACCAAGTGCGACAAGCACGTCCATATTGGCCCCACCATTACGCAGATTCTTATATGCTCCAACATAGAACTGCCAGCCGATAATAAACTGTACAGGTGTCGCAAGTGCAAACTGGAACCACGGATTCATAAAGATATCTGGAATGGATACACCAGCTAAATGAACGAGCATGGTTAATAATAATGGTGCAGAAAGAATCGCAGAGATGATTAATTTCGTTTTCATTTTTTGCAGCTGCTTTTCTTTCTCAGTTTGTTTTTCTTCTTTATCTGCCTTCACCTTCGCATCGTACCCTAGCTTTTCAATTCTTCCAATCAAATCTAATTCTTTAACAAGTGCAGGATTAAATTCAATGGAGGCACTTTCGGTTGCAAGGTTTACGGTAGCCTGTTTAACACCCTCTTCTTTATTTAGCACCTTTTCAATCCTAGTTGAACAAGCCGCACAGGTCATCCCGAAGACATCAAGCTCTAACCTTTCAAGCTGAACACCGTAACCAAGCTTTTCAATCTTGGTTGTAATATCCTCTACGGTGACTGCATCCGGATTGAAATGGACACTGGCCTTTTCTGTTGTTAAATTAACTTGGGCTTCCACGCCGTCCATTTTATTCAAAACCTTTTCAATTCGATTAGAACACGCTGCGCAGGTCATCCCAGTGACACCAACCGTAATTTGTCTGGACTCACTCATCTCGGATACCCCCTCATTTAGAAAGTCGTTTTAACACTTCCATTAATTCATCAATTGACGCTTCTCCTTCACCAGACTTCACGGCATGGCTTACACAATGCTTCACATGTCGCTCGGCAACTTGGAATCCAACCTTTTTCAAAGCTGCATTTATTGCACTGATTTGTACTAAAATATCGACACAGTAACGGTCTTCTTCAACCATTTTCTGAATACCCCGAACCTGTCCTTCAATTCGCTTTAAACGATTAACTACCCCTTGCTTCTCTGCATCTGTTCTAGGGGTAATTGGGTGATCATGTAAAAATTGATCCATTCGAACACCTACTTTCCTTCGCTTCAATCATACTATACCCCCCCACAGTATAATTGTCAACAACTTTACTTTTTCCTTGCATTCATTATAAGGATACCCCCAAAGGGTTTCTTATACTCGTTACTTCCCTTTCTTAAACAAGTACCCTTCCCTCTAAACATACCCCCACTAGGTAATAAATTCCCCAAAAAAAACCACGCTAATTAGCGCGGCAATTCCAGTTGACTATTTCTTACAAATCGCTATTCCAAGAGGAAATTCCCTCTCCTCCGCTGCAAATGCAGGCTGAATCAATGCTCCCTTTTGATAATAAAACTCTGTAGATTGGTATTCCTTAAATAACCCCTTAAACTCGTCTACTGTTAACTGATGGACATGATACTCCTGTCCACTCGGTATCCCTCTACCTTCCCCAAATGGGGTGGACAACATCAACGTGCCACCAGGCTTTAACATCGTATAGATATTAGTCATAAACTGCTCTTCTTCGCGAATATGTTCTATGGTCTCAAAACTTACGATGCAATCAAATTGTCCTAACTCATCTGGTAATCCAGGATCCACTACATTCCCTATTTTAAACTTCGTCAGTGGATGATAATATGTACCCCTTGCATACTTCACTGTTTCTTGATCAATATCGACTCCGATTACTTCCTGCACCTTATTCTTACACATCTTGGCCATAATATGACTTCCATATCCAGAACCACTTGCGAAGTCTAATACTCGACCATATACATATTCTGTAGCAAAGTGATATCTTGCAATATGTTCAATCAATAAACCATTTAATACTTTCATTTTATCCGGGATAACTCGTTCTCCTGTATCCTTCAACATTCTGTTCACCGCTTGTCCATTAGTATTATCAACATTTTACCGTAAAAAACAAGGAATCAACAGTAAGAAGGTATTGTATACCATTTTTTGTAAATACTATAAGCAAAGATAGACGAAGGAGTGATTAGATGATTGAACTTCAATCAGAAATAGAAGGGAAAACTGCCTATTTCGGACAAGCACGTATCATAGCAAAGCAGTTCGGGCTAAGCCTGTGTGGTAGTTGGGAATATGATGGGGCGTTTCTTGATGCAACACTTCACCGCGATGGAGGAGAGACCATCTATTTAAGAATGCCATTTCATGTTTTAGAAGGAGAATTGGATCGGGATGGAGCCTTTATTGAATTCGGCAAACCTTTCGTTATTAAACATATTGTACATATTGGGCTAGACAGGAACGAGAATTCATTACTTGCGGCTACTGGCATTAATCAATTCCAGGAGCCTCTTGATAAGGATGGGCAAATACGTAACAAAACGAAGTGGGAAGATATTGGCGAAAAAATAGCTAATCAGTTCGCCAGTGCTATCGCTAGCCGTGGTAAATCAATATCTTAATAAACAACCAACCAATCAAAGTAGACGATTGGTTGGTTGTTGTCTTATATCAAAAACTCTGGCTCAGTAAAGTGTACCATATTAACAAAAGGTGTTTTTACATCAAGTTTTCCTTTTACTTTTCTTACCATCATTTTATCGCCAGCTAACCACTTTTTAAAATCAAATAAAATCGGATGCTGGTCTCCACCTAATGAGAACCATGCTTTTAGCTCATGAGGAAAGTACGCTGCCGTATGTAACGTACCGGCCCATGCACCATATTTAGAAGAAAAAACTCCCTTATCTGTATCATTCATCATTTGAAAAGCTTGATATGGGTTGAGCAGATTCTCCCCTTGATTCATTATGGCACGTTGCCTTGCTACCGATTCATCCATTCGGTATCGGTTCTCCTCTGAAAGCAATTCAAAATGATTCGTACAAGCATTCCCATGGTGGACATCAACTCTTCTCGGGGATGCCTCGATTACATAGGTTTTACCCTTTTGATCTAATAGGACATAACTGAATGAATGCCGATGGGGAATTTCTTTTAGTACTTCTACTGCTTCTTCCACTGTTGCGCATGTCTCTAAAATGATCCTACCAACCATATTACAAATAAAACCACTACCAGATTTCTTACGGTTAACAAAATTATATCCCATAGCAAGCCCTTTTTCGTTTATTCCATCAATCCGACCAGTTATTTGCATGGATGGCCCTACCATGGAATACCCTTGATCTGTAGGTTGGTAAAACACATACCGTCCTTCATAGGAAGCAGGATGATTATCATAATTCCTTATCAAATAGTCCTTCCCAGTGAAAATAGAGCATCCACTTCTCCCATATTCTAAATAATACCCACCAAACTCACGAATTGCATCATGCCTATTCCATTTCAACGCATCTGCTAATCCTTCTATTTCATCCCATACTCCTGGAACTAAACGCTTTATCGCAGCTTGTACCTCTTGTTCATCTATCGCAAAGTGATATTTTCTTTTTGAACCCCACTGCTTTTCCCTATTCTTAAGTATAGGAGAATCCTTTAGTAATTCTCCTTGATAATAACCAAAATCATAATGGCTTCCGCGAAACTGAATAACATCGCTATATACAGGTAACATAAGATCCCCTCATTTTCAGTCGTATTCCCAGTCTAAATTATTTTCAAGTTGAACGAAAAAAATATGCTCCTGGAATAAAACTTATCCTATAAGAGAGGATATTACTAAGAGGTGATGGTCATGGCAAACGAAACTGGAAAACGTAAATTCAATCTGCCAACCGAGGCAAACGT
The DNA here is from genome assembly GCF_039581225.1 of Ornithinibacillus proteolyticus. Lineage (NCBI taxonomy): Bacteria > Bacillati > Bacillota > Bacilli > Caryophanales > Bacillaceae > Ornithinibacillus > Ornithinibacillus proteolyticus. The sequence goes on from NZ_JBCPXV010000007.1 coordinate 41,313, forward strand.
AGATGGGAAAATAAGTGCGCAAAATGGACTGAGACAGAATTATCCATTTGATTCTTTAAATACTATGGTCGGTAATTCGGTTAAAGAGCATAAAGAGTTAGATGCTGCGAATGAGATTTTGGCTGAGAAGGAAATCGGACAGACATTTGAGAACTCATAACATTAGGTAGTAAGTCTAAACCGTAGAAAATCTATCGTTCTTAATTAGAGCCAGTTTGCTTTATGCTCACTGACTCTAATTAGGAATTCTATAAAATAAATCTTTAAACGGCATCAAACCAATCGTGCTTAACGATACCCCCATTAACCGTTCATGGTATAACGCCTTCTGATACGTTGAATATAACGGCATGACGATATGGTGATTTAGTAGAATACTTTCCATTCGCTTAATTAATTCCATTCTATGCTCCTTAGACTCTTGCTGAAGGCATTGTTCATATAAATCCTGAAGTATACTACCATACTCTTGATCTAGTACATTATGTAGAATACTAGTCTCAGATCGGAATAAGTTTAATAACGCTACTTCTTCTACATCTTCCGTGACATATTCGGATAATACCAAGTCTGCTTCCATTGCCTCCTCCATGAAATTGGCATAGGCAACGACCTTCCATTCTATTTTAATCCCGTATTTAGAACATTCGCTCTCTATCCACTTGATATCTGCTTCATGTGGAGCAAGCTCATAGGATAGGATTAATAACCGCTCATTAATGTCCACCTGACTAGGCACATGAGGTAGTACTTTATCTGCAGTTCCTGTGTTTTCATGATAAAAGGCATCAGCCTGCTCATACCTAGGATAGCCAAGCGTCTCTATCATACGCTGTTTATGTAAAAGCATCGCCAATTTTTCTCTCAGTGAAGGATTAGACCTGATTTTCTCCTTCCGCATATTCCACATGAGATACTTGATGGATAAATGTCCCTTTTCCACATTCTTATACCCCCTGTCTGTATTTGTATTCCAAGTAAATGGGATATAAAAAAGTGGCTCTTCCTCAATCTCTTTTATATTCATGAATCTTTCAACTGATGGCATAACATGAATGAAGATTTCATCAATATGAGCCCTCTCTTTAAAATAGGTTTGATGTACCGAAAGCGAAAGAAGATTCGTATTGTGAGACTTCACCTTGTACGGGCCTGTTCCAATTGGTTCTCGAGAGAACGCTTCTACCGTTTGTTCCGCAAACCCCCTTGGAACAATAGACGCTTTAGGTGAACATAATATAAGTGGCCAATTTACAATCGGAATCGTAAAGTGAAATTGTATGGCATGTGAACCAATACTATTCACCTTTTCTAAATATGCGACAATCCATTTTGCTGGCGTATCCTTAAGTCTTTCGAAAGTGAATTTTACATCCTCAGCATCTAACATCTTACCATTATGAAACGGAATTCCTTTTGTAAGGTAAAATGTCCATACCTTTCCACTCTCATCCCTTTCCCAATAATAGGCAATACTCGGTTCTACTTTGTCCATATCTTTATTAAACGTAACTAAGGTATCAAATAGTTGTTGTACCAAATGCCTTTCCGTTTGCCGCTCTACTTGTGATGGATCTAAAGAATGAAATGGCCGAAAATACGGAATATGTAAATACTCCTTATCCTCTAGTTGCGTAATATCTTTCCTCGCACCAAACAATTTCTTTAGTATAGTATCCAACACGTGATGATGGTTACGTAATATATCATGCCGTTCTAAATATGTGATTAAGCCATTAAAATCTGTAGCTTCCATATACGTCAGCATATCTATAATAGATTTCGTAAAGGTAATAACGGTTGGATTTCCTCTTCCTTTCCCATGCACTCGAATAATCCATTCTTTCTCTTCCATACGATTCAGAATATGAATAACATTTCGCTCAGTACATTGGAGGATGTTGCTTATGTCATTTCTGGTCAGCTTAATAGGTTGATTTGTATTGTTGTTCGAACATTGAACAAATAAATGGATGTAATAATAAAGTAATTGCATTAGACCCTCCGCTAAAAGGTGAAATATATACTAACAACTTACACTTTTTCTTCCCCTTTAATCAACTACAATGAAAGGTATATAAAACATGAGGGGGAGTAGGAGTATGACTAATACCCAAAAAGGGCATCTATTTAATTTACTATCCGTTCTAACGATGGCAATTGGTCCATTAATTTCTAAATTTGGATTGGCACATATGAGTCCTGCAAAGGCGTCTTTCATCAATGTGGTAACCATTATTGTGGTAAGTATATTATTTGGTATTATTACGAAACAGCATGTGACGTTTTATTTTGAAAAGGAAATTATCCTGTTAGCATTATTCAATTCATTAGGTGTTATCTTTCTTTTTTTAAGCATGAATTTGCTTTCACCAGTGGAGGTTGGTTTTTTAGGTAGGTTTTATACCGTATTCGCTATTCTTCTATCTATTTTTTTATTACAGGAAAAAATCTCCTTACGAGAATCTATCTTCATGACCCTAGCAATTCTCGGGGGCTTTCTTTTTGTCGATAAAGGGGATAACACAACTAACCTACCCGGTGTTATCTTTGCGCTTCTTTATACTTTTTTCTTTGCGTTAACTAATATTTATATTAAGAAATCAATGTCAAAGGAAAAGAGCTCCAATTCTATTCTGTTCACCAATAATGGTATAACATTGGTCTTTGTCATGATTTATGTGATTTTTTCAGGAGAGCTTACTACGAACTGGGGGAATGTTAATGGGGTTAGCTTTATTGTATTATCCTCTTTCCTAACCGGTTTTCTGGGGACTATTTTATTATATCAAGCACTCAAGTATTTACGATTTGCAATTGCTAACGTAATGAGAGCAATCAGTCCAGTATTGCTTGCCATTATCTCTTTTCCATTCTTCCCGATTGAAATAACGATTTGGAAGATTGTTGGGGTTATTCTATTAATCGGATCAATCTTCATGTTAACGATAAAGAAAAGTACGAATAAAACTACTAAGCCACTAAAAAATGGTGACTAACCATCCAGTCACCATTTAGTTTAGCTTTTGCTATTTTGGAGGACTTGCCACCTTTTTTATTTTCTACTTAAGGGGTGGGCTGTCCTTTTTAGCTGTAAATCCAGAGTAAAAGGAATGGGCTTTCTTCAAATTTATTCCTGTTCATAAATACTCAAAAGCTTTTGCGCAACCACTTTTATATCACGCTCTAAAGCCATGTTATAGCCCTTCTCGGTTAAATCTGGTAGTTTCCCTTCCAGAATTTGAGTTATTAATTCCTCAAACTCCTCTATGCTTTTTCCCTTATAAACCGTTTCCCGGTCCTTAAACATATTTTTATATATCGGAATGTCCCGAACTAAGATTGGAATTTTCGCTGCCAACGCTTCTAGTAATACGATGCCTTCTGTCTCCTCATGGGTAAGGAACAGAAATAAATCACTACCACAATAGGCGTCCCGTACTTCTTCTCTGGTCACATAGCCAGGAAAATGTAAGTTTGGTAGCTGCTTTTTTATCGCTTCTTTTATCATATTTGGAATCAGGTTTAAATTCGTATAACCAAACCAATAAAACTGATAGTTAGGCATTCTTTCTGCTAGCTTAACAAAATCTAATATTCCTTTGCGTTCAATATAATGACCAACAGAAATGACGACCTTATCCGTATCTGGTATTTGATATTTATCACGGAATCTCCTACGCGCTTCTTCATTTCTCTTGAAAAAATCAGTGTCAATTCCGTTTGACAGACTAACAATCGGGCGCTTAAGTCCATAACCCTCTAGTAGCTCTTTTGAATACTCTGTTGGCGTAATGATCAAATCTCCACTGTTATAACAATAGGTAATCCACTTCTTAAACAATGGAGCTATAAGATTAGATCCTCGAAAAGAATTACGAAAGTCCTCCATAGTTGAGTGCGCATAGTAAATTACTTTTTTCCCTTTTCGTTTTGCCCGTTTACTTTTAAGTAAGGAATCAGGAAATATAGTGTTCAGATGGATAATAGAATACTCTTCCTTACTATTCATCGTGAATGGGACACCGGCTAGCTTCAATGCTTGCATCTGGTGACGAACTGCTTGTCCTACGCCACTTTTCTCTACTAGCTTAAGTGACCCTGCATATAGTAATACCTTATTCTGTTTCATTTGCATGGTGTAAAAGTTTCCCTTCAATTCTGTTAAATTAATATCGATAGTTTTCGCATTATAAAATCTAATCCAAACGTATACATCGCTATTGCAAAAGGCTTCCCTAATAAGATAATGATAGTAAAATGTCGTAACTTCATCTTAGTTGTCCCTGCCAAATAACATAAGAAATCATCCGGAGCTAACGGGAGAAAAATAGCAATGGCGAAGTACTTAGTGAAGTTTTTATGTTCAGTCACATTCGAATACTTTTCTTGCATTTTTTTACTAAACAACACTTTAATAACGCTCTGTCCATATTGCTTAGCTATTAAGAAAGCGATAATAGATCCTAAGCAGATACTAACATAGTTATAAACAAATCCCATTGTCGTCCCAAAGAGGAGTACTCCTGCAAGTAAGCCTAATCCTCCTGGGATTACTGGGATAATAACTTGAATTGCCTGAAATATAATAAATACTAACGGAGCCCATATTCCAAATTGACTCACAAAGTCCACTAAAGCATGCTCCGAGTAAAAAATATCTGTCTTCAATCCATAGATTAAGAAAGCGATCGCTGCTATCGTAAAGATAATTGTAAGGATGTTAATCAATTTCCGCATTCTTGGTTTTTCCATTTTCGTACCTCAGCTTATTTTACTTTATTGATACCGACACTTCTTCAGCGTGTAAATAGTTTTGTATAGTATGTTCATATAGTCTCTCTAATGTCTCAGCAAAATTCACCGAGGAATATTTTCGAACCGCACCTTCCTTAGCATGATAACTTAATTTCCTGTATAAGTCTTGATCACCTAACATAGCATTCAAGACCTCTTGAAATTGTTCAAATGAATCATATTGCCATCCATTCTTGCCATCTTCAATCACATCTTCTAAACATGCATCTCTACGACATAATGCTGGAAGTCCATTAGCTAATGCCTCAATATAGGTCAATCCTTGTGTTTCCGAATTGGACGCACTGACAAATACATCCCCTAATTGGTAATAGCTAGCAATTTTCTCTGGGGGAATCATTCCTACAAAAATGACCTTATCTGTTATACCAAGCTTAGATGCGATATTCTCTAGTTCACTTCGGTATGGACCGTCCCCTACAATCAATAGGGTTAAATTATCCTTTTGCATAGTTGACACAAAGGTTAAGATTTCCTCTAAGTTCTTCTCTTTTGCTAATCTACCAACGGAGAGTAACACTTTATTCTCTATCGGTATGTTATGTTTTTCACGTAATCGCTTCTTCTCATCACCTGACAGTTGAAGATTGAACCTTTTCAAATCAATTCCTGTTGGCACTACTTCAATAGGTTGATGTACACCATAACCAGTGAGGATAGAATACACTTTTTTCGTTGGTGCGATAACATACGATGCTTGATTTAGGACTCTTTTCGAGAATAACGCCACCATTCGTTTCCCCCACTTCTGATTAGGCGAAAAGTAGTGGGTATAATCCTCATAGACCGTATGGTAAGTGTGAACAATCGGAATTCTACATTTCTTCGCTATATGTTTTGCGATACGAAACGTACTAAATTCACATTGAGAATGGATAACATCCGGTTTCCATGCCTCCAACTCTTCAATGTATCGATTAACCTTGGAAAAAGTAACCCTTACACCTGGATATATTTTTCCTGCACTAATCGAACGAATATATGTAACATGATCTCTTCTATAAGATCGGTTTCGATCTGATAACGTAAGAATTCTTACCTCATGACCTAATCTATTTAACTCTTTCTCTAAATTAACTATTGACGTAACTACACCATTAATGGTAGGTGCGTACCATTCGGTTGTAATTAATATTTTCATAGTTATCTCCTCTTATTCCCCTATAACTCTTACTTATTTCAGTATACAAGAGTAAACTTGTATGTTTTTTTGAAAAAGTTAGATTTAACATAAATTTTACAGTATCTATATCCATATTTGAACAGATATTTATACACTTTTCTCATCAAAATAAATGATACCTCGGATTATGAGATACCATTTATTTCCTATATTAATACCATACCATAAATTCTTTTCTAATGAACCCATTTTTTTATATCAATATGCAGTTTAAAAGATGGATATAATAAAAAAACCAAAGATTACAATTCCTAAAAAAGTAATCCTTGGCCCAAATTTCCTTCAATTATCCTTCTAATACCTTTAGTAACGTTTCTTTAAACCCTTCTCTATTTACTACTTCACAAACCCTAACATTTGCCTTTTTACCACTTCGGTTATTAATATCGACCATACTATAGCCCCTCGTGATATTACCAGCTGTCTCTATGTCCACATAATATTCCCCATACTTCGACATCAGCTCTTCATGCGCAGCAATTGCCACTAATAAGGTATCTGGATGGGTTGTTCCGTTGATTTTATGTACCTCTCGATTAAACTTCAATACAACACGATTAATATCGATAAAGAACTTAGAAAGGTCCGTATTCAGTGTTGCAATTTCTGCATGGTCCTCATCCCCCATAACCGAATACTTTGTACACATATCCCAGCCTACCATGGTAATCGGTACACCAGAATGAAGCACAATCCTAGCCGCTTCTGGGTCCACATAAAAATTATACTCCGCAGCCGCGGTAATATTTCCAAGCGAATTATTTGTTCCGCCCATGATATAGATATGTGGAATATCCTTCACTATAGTTGGATCCTTTTTCATCGCCATCGCAATATTAGTGAGTGGTGCAATGGCTAGTAAGGCTATTTCCCCTGGATTTGCCTTGACAGTTTCAATGATAAAGTCGACGGCATGCTTTTCTTCTGGGCGTTGGGTCGCTTTAGGGAAAAATGAATCTCCCATCCCATCACTACCATGTACATCTTCCACCGTCACATGTCCTTCCTGACTTCCTAAAATTGGTCCTTCATACCCTTTAAAAACAGGAACATGATAATCCGGCTGGAAAACTTGGATCGTGTACAATGCGTTTTCTACCTCTTGATCAAAATCCACATTTCCTCCCGTTATCGTAACCCCTTCCACCTTAAAGTGATGGAGTGCCGTTAAAATAGCAATCGTATCATCACCCGCTGTATCGGTATCAATAATAACTCTCCTCATCTGTCTCCCTCCTATGCCTGTTTTGCTAAATCTGTGATGTAATCAAAAAATGCATCCCGATCTGCCTCATACACTAATTCAACAGCTCGTCCATTTTCTGATAGCTCTGTTTTACCTTGGCTTGGACCATCTGCGTGTACGATACTTTTTACTTCTTTTCTTTTCACTAATTCTTCTTTACCAATTGTTGCAGTTGTTAATACATCCCATAGGAAGTAGGTCGAATTTGTCTGGAAATGAACTAATGGTGGTACGGCTGCATAGCATTGTCCAAGGAAATCTACCCCTAGATGGTTTCTCTCTCTTGCCCAACGGTTTCTGACATCTAATGTTAAAGGAACCATATTGGTACTTTCTAACGCAACCAGATCAATATGGATAGTAGAATCCCATACTACCTTCACTGCCTCCGGGTCCCAGAATGCATTCCATTCCGCTGTCCCATCATGTTCTGGCTCTTCGACGTTACCCATTTCAAGGAAGGTTCCACCCATCCAGGCTAGTCTTTCAATTTTTTCTTCAATATCAGGTGCTTCTTCTAGCGCGCGAGCTAAGTCAGTTAATGGTCCGACAAATACTAGTGTTACTTTTTCTGTGCTGTTACGTAATGATTCAATTAAATGCTTATGTGCCGGCAGCTTTGATTCTTTCGTTTTCACTGGTAAATGCTCATTTAAAATTGGTAAGGCATCTACTACAAAGGCATGCATGCGCCATTCCTTTGGAAAAGGATTCTTACCACGTGAGTTAGAGGCCGCTACCTCAATTTGTTTTCCTTTCCCGAAACGGTCTATTATCTTTCTACTTGCTGAAACAGCAGGTTCTAGGTAACAATCAGCGGGAATTACGCCAACTCCAATTAAATCCACATCTTCCATTTGTAATAATAGGAATAGAGAGACTAAATCGTCTACTCCACCATCATGGTTTAAGTATACTTTTCTTTTCATAGAAGCACTTCCTTTTTTTATGTCATTACTATTATTATAAGCTAGTTCTATTTTTAAGTGTTAGTGTATATTACCTATCGAAAAATAAAGAGAAAAAGTTTATTACATATATAAAATTATTTCATAGCCTGCTCCGAGAAATATATTGTTTACCTAGAAAGCTTGTTCCGGTTGCATTTAAAAGGAGTTACACTAAGCAACCCTTTCCTACCAACAGTAGTCTACATATATTTCCGGAGCAGGTGAACATACATCAGATAGCGTCTTTTTATCAGTCCAGTTCTTCTTCTCCTAATGCAATAGCCTTTGTTTGATGAACGGTTCCGCGTGGATGATGTGGTGGAGAATAAATGGAATATAATTTTAATGGGACATTACCAGTATTGATGACATTATGCCAAGTTCCAGCTGGTATCATGATAGCAGAATCGTCTCTTACTTTTTTCTCTATTGTTACGTTATCTCTTCGATTCCCCATTCGAACTACACCCTTTCCTTGTTCAACACGTAGGAATTGATCAGTATTCGGGTGAACCTCTAACCCTATATCCTCCCCTACCCCGATACTCATTAAAGTAACCTGAAGGTGTTCGCCTGTCCAAAGCGCTGTTCGATAGTTTTTATTTTGCGTTGTCGCCGCGTTAATGTCCACGACATAAGGATTCGGACCATAGTCTCTTAGCGAAACTCTTGCTTTTAATTTTTGGGTTTGCCAAACTCCCCATCTTTCATCAGGCAAGTAGCCATTTGTCTGCATTCTGACATCATAATTTGGTGGTACATAATAGGGTACATAATATGGATATGGGATATAGTACATTTTCTCCCATCCTTTCATAGAATTTCTAAATTATTCTATGCGAGGAACTAGGTAAGTGTACTTAAGGCATTTATAGGAGAACTTTATAATAAATACTGATTTCATTCGCCAGTCCTATTTAACCGTTGCAAAATGGACGGAATCTCTCCCAAATCCTCCACTACAAAATCAGCGTCCTCACTAGTCCATGCTTCATCTTTCTTCCATACACCTACCATTCCGACATTTTTTGCACCTATTACATCATTTTCTGGATGATCACCTACGTATATTGCTTCATGAGGCGATACATTCAATTTGGCTAATGCCTTTTGAAAAATAGCAGAATTGGGCTTCTTTATTCCTTCCCATTCGGAAACAAGGATACAGTCCACATAGCGTTCAATTCCTAGCGACTTCATATTATCCATTTGAAATTTCCCGATACCGTTCGTTATGATTCCAAGTTTTACGGATTCATTTTTTAGCATGCTTAATAAATTCGGGAAAGGGATACAACTTTTGTGAAATTCTTCTATGTAGTCTTCCAGTAATGCCTGCCAAGAGATATCATCAATCTTACATTCCTGTGTAAGTTGCTGATATACTTTATCCTTCCAAACATAACCCTTACCGTCTAACTCTATAAACCTTGTACAATATGTTTCCTTTGCGATATTGCTTATAGGTCGAATTAAACGTTCATATTGATTGCCTATAAAATGTTGTACCGAAGCATCTCGATTAAGCAGCGTCCCATCTAAATCTAGAAACACTGCTTTTATCATTGCTTCGGCCCCTTAACTTCCCAAGTCTCATAGTGAACGGATTGTAGTCCAAGATGATTTGTTTCAAGCCATTCGAATGCCTTCCATACTAGTGGAGATGCATTTTCCTGTGAAATTTCTTCCCTACCTATCCAAACAGCTCCAAGAGAATCCTGCCCCTCAAAGCTTTCCGGGATTGAAATCTCCCCACCTATTTTCCTCACTAGATAATAAACAGCTATATGATGAACACCGGTAAACTCCTTCCACTCCCACGGAAGGAAGAAATCAATAACCCCAATGCTTCGCTAATAGCTATATCTATACCTGTTTCCTCTTTAAATTCTCGTACCATCGCCTCGGTCAAACTCTCCCCTTCCTCCAAGCTTCCTCCAGGCAGATCGTAACGATATTTATATGGTCCACCATTTTTGTTTATGAGCAAGAGCTTATGATCATCTACATATATTCCATACACACCAAACGCCCGGTGGTATCTTTTTTCTGCAAGCATTATACTCCTCCTCGTAACCTTTTTATTATTCTACCTATAATAGGATTGAAAGCTGTGAAATTCTAATAGAATCAAGGTCAATCTCTTTTTTCAAAGCTATCCTTAGTGTATGTAAACATATAACTTCCTCCAGTTGTGTATATGTTAATCGAAAATTGAATCAAATAGCAAATTAATGGTGAATATTTCGAACACTTTTGGAATAAAGGTGTTCTCTGTTACCTTTTTCTCCGTTTCCTCCTCTTTAAGGTAACTGATATCCTTCCTCTGTTACCTTTTTCTCTGCTTCCTCCTCTTTAAGGTAACTGATAACCTTCCTCTGTTACCTTTTTCTCCGTTTCCTCCTCTTTAAGGTAACTGATAACCTTCCTCTGTTACCTTTTTCTCTGCTTCCTCCTCTTTAAGGTAACTGATATCCTTCCTCTGTTACCTTTTTCTCCGCCTCTCCCTCTTTCAGGTAACAGATGGGATGCTCTATACTACTTTAGGATATTTTTCAAAGCCTAATCCAAGTTATTCCAACTATTTAAAGAGTATCTAACTCATAATGGGGAAAAATAACTCAAAAAGGATGTGATCTCCTTGAATACGTTCATTTACTTTCTCGTTGGACTTGGAAACTTTATTTTATTGGTCTGGGGGATTTCCCTTGCAAGAAAATATGGATTTTTAACTTTTGCTAATGTCATACTTCTTGTTTTACTTGGATTAGTATATGATAACGTCATGATTGCATTGGGGAAATATATTGGAGAAGGACATACTTTAGAAAGCTTAAACCTTCTACGTTATTGGCTACATGCCTTCATCACTCCTACCCTTATTTTATTTGCTTGGAGTACATATTATCGAACTGGATTACCTACAGCGAAAAAAACCGGGTGGAAGGTCTTAGCGGCAATTTTGACAGTCGGATTAATTTTATATGAATTGTTGACCACCTTAGTGGGACTTGAGCTTAGTCCAAATTGGAAAAATGGGGTGCTAACGTATGAAGGTTCGGGTAGTGCCTTAATGGTCATTGTTATTACATTAGTTATTGGTGTTGTCGGCTTTATTTTATGGAAGAAATTTCACTTTCCATGGCTTTTTATTGGTACGTTTAGTATGGTATTAGGTGGTATTTTAGCTGGGTGGTTAAATAGCTTTCCTATAATGAATATACTCGAACTACTATTTATGGCATCTATACTAATGACCAAACAATTTCAAGACCAGAATCAATGAACGAAAACCGATTCAGCTGCTAACAAACAAAGAGGCAAACCTTAAAAGCAGAGCGCTTTAGGTTTGCCTCTTTCGCTATTAGCCGTTTGTCTTCTTAAGAGAAACATATATCCAGTTAATCCATGATTGGTTAGGGTAGATTGATTAATTAGGATTGAATATATAAATTAACCTCATATTCCTCCACTTGAAAGCTTCTCATCATTGGTTTATGTTCAAAGTGAACCGCCTTTATAATAAGATTACGTTCTACTAATGGAGCAAATTTCACCAATACTTCTTGTAGCCATAAATCTGTTTGAATATAGAGATCTACACGTAGATCAACAGGGAGATTTAATTCCTTACGATAAGATTGAACTACCCGAATAAATTCCCTAACCAATCCTTCTTCTTTTAATTCCTTCGTTACGGTTGCTTCTAAGAGAATGATAAAATTAGTTCCTTCCGCTAAGGCATATCCGTCTTTAGCCGTTTTCTCTAGTAGAATGTCTTCCTTTGTAAGGTTGACCAGTTCGCCTGATTGTAAAGTTAGCTGCAATTCTCCTTCTTCCACAAACCTTCCCTTTAGGTGGTCATCTAGTTTTTCAAGTATATTTTTCACTTCACCTAATGACTTCCCTAGCTTTGGTCCTGCCACAGCAAAATGTAATTTAAGCTGAAGCTGTAACAAATCATGAAAATCCTTCCTAAACTCTAACCCTTTCACATTTACTTCCTCTTTTATAATTGGGGAATAATGGTGTAGATCGGTTAAGGTAGCGTTTTCGGTCGGCAAGACAACCAAGTTTGCTAGTGGTTGTTTTGTTTTGATTCCTGTTGTATTGCGAGCAGACCTTGTTAATTCGATTATTTCCAATACCGCATTCATATCATTCTCCAATTGTATATCAATTAGAGATTCTTCTGGCTTAGGATAATCGGATACATGCACACTATCATTCACTAAATTCGTATAAATATCGTCTGAAACAAACGGTGTATAAGGTGCCATAAGCTGTGATAATTTCGTTAATACCTCATACAATGTGCTAAATGCAGCCCGTTTATCATCTGTCATTCCGCTACTCCAAAAGCGCTGTCTAGAACGCCGTACATACCAATTACTCAATTCATCAATAAATACTGTAATAGACCTTGCACCCCTAGTAATATCATACGCATCTAAGCTCTGAACTACTTCTTTTACCACCGTATTCAATCGGGATACGATCCATTTATCCAACGTTGTCTGGACACCGCCTACATCACGACTTGGGTCAAATTGATCGATTTCCGCATACATCGTATAAAAGGTATAGACATTTAACAATGTATCGATCACTTTTGATTTCGCTTGGCTTACCGTTTTTTTGGAAAATCGCTTATTATTCCAAGGAGAACTATCTGCAAGCAGGGCCCACCGTAATGCATCCGCTCCAAATTCCTGTATTAATTCTGTTGGGTTCAATGCATTTCCTTTACTCTTAGACATCTTCTGTCCGTTTTCATCTAAAATATGCCCTAAGGAAAGAACACGTTTATAAGGGGACTGTCCTGTATACAATGTAGAAACTGCTAATAAGCTATAAAACCAGCCTCTCGTTTGATCCACACCCTCTATTACAACATCAGCAGGAAATTGCTTATTAAACATATCTTTGTTCTCAAAGGGATAATGATACTGGGCAAATGGCATGGAACCACTATCAAACCATACATCAATGACTTCGCTTGTTCGTTCCATCCTTCCGCCGCAGGAGCAGACTAATTGTACTTTATCAACATAGGGCTTATGCAATTCGATGTCAGCAGGCACTTCTTCTGCTGAAAGCTTTCTTAATTCCTTAATAGAGCTTGGCGCCTTCTCTTTCCCACAAGCCTTACAGATCCATACATTTAACGGTGTTCCCCAATACCTGTTTCTTCCTATATTCCAATCCACCATATTGTCTAAGAAGTTTCCGAACCTTCCATCCTTCATATGAGAGGGAAACCACTCTACTTCTTGATTATTGGCTTGCATTGCTTCCTTTACCGCTGTTGTCTTGATAAACCAGCCTTCCATTGCGTAGTAAAGCAGTGGACTGTCACATCGCCAGCAGTGGGGATAGCTATGTTCATATTTCTGCTTAGCAAATAATCGGTTTTTCTGGGAAAGCATCTTGATAATATCGACATCACAATCTTTGACAAATTTCCCAGCAAGCGAGGAAACCATTTCCTTATAGCGTCCTTTTGAATCTACTACATTCACATAATCAAAACCATGATCATGAATTACCTTGTAATCATCTTCTCCATGGGCAGGATTTAGATGGACAATGCCCGTTCCACTTGAATCTGTAACAAAATCAGCACCAAGGACTTTATGTCCTTTTTTTACGGTGACATAATCAAATGGAGGCTCATAGGAAAGGCCAATTAAGTCTTTACCAGCAACTACTTCTAGAATCTCATAATCCTCCTGAAGCACAGTAGTTACCAAGCTTTCTGCCAGAATATATATTTCCGTCCCCTTTTTTACTCTTACATAATTCATTTTCGGATTAACCGCCAGTGCAACATTACCCGGCAATGTCCACGGAGTCGTTGTCCATCCTAGAAAATATTCATTTGTTTTACCCATTAAGCGAAATTTTGCTGTAACGGATAAATCCGAGACATCCTTATATCCTTGGGCAACTTCATGGGAGCTAAGAGAAGTCTCACAATGGGGGCAATACGGAACAACCCGATGCCCTTTATATAAGTATCCTTTTTCATGGATGGTGGACAAAATATTCCAAACGGATTCGATATAGTCATTCGTTAACGTGACATACGGATCATCCATATCCACCCAATAACCTAGTGCTTTTGTGAATTGTTTCCACTCGTTTTCATAGGTAAAGACACTTTCTTTACACTTCTGAATGAAGTTTTCGACACCGTATTCCTCAATTTGATCCTTTCCGCGAATGTGTAACTGCTTTTCTACCTCTAATTCCACTGGTAAACCATGGGTATCCCACCCTGCTTTTCTCAAGACCTGATACCCAGACATTGTCTTATACCTTGCTACAAAGTCTTTGATCGTTCTTCCAAGCGCATGCCCTGCATGTGGCAAGCCATTCGCAGTCGGCGGCCCTTCATAAAAAACGTAGGTTTCTCTTCCCTCTCGGTTAGCTATGGACCGCTGAAACGTACCATCCTCCTCCCATTTTTGCCGAACCCTTCCTTCTCTTTCCACACTGGTTTCCTTCAACACCATCACCCCTTTTATATAAAAAAACTCGCCCCATCTAGTACATAGGGGCGAGTTTATATCTACATTATCTAATTTTTAACCAAATAAAAAAAACCATAGTAGTGGTTTTTATTAGATTCTGACACTACGTACTATCATACGCGTCCTGGATATCGGTAGAATGCCGTCAAAGTTTAAGATTGCTTTCAACTTTGCTTCTCGGAGAGGATTTTCATTATGGTCTTAACGTTGACTTTCAGCACATGGTCAACTCTCTGTAGATAAGATTTACATAACTACTCTTTCTCGTCATCGAATTTACTATTAAATTATGTTTAATAATAACGAACCTTACTATGAAAGTCAATTTGATTCTTCTCGAAAAAACTAGCACATTTACAACAAACAAGTGAGTGTGAGTTTTTAGAAAATATTGTATACTAATTGTATTCTGTACCTTATGTGAATGATAATTTGTATTTTTCACATCACGTATCATAACTCCCTCCATTCCCGGGCTACCTGTACTGCTTCTCCTAGTCTTCGGGCTGTTTCAATATGGAATCTTTTGGTGGGAAGAAAGAAAATATTATAAACGGGAGACAGAGGAGGTACTATCTTGAGTGTTTATGTTGCTTATATCATTCTTTTTTTACTTGGAGCTACACCGTTTTTTGAAGTAGTTGGTGTCATACCAATTGGTGTTGCAGCAGGACTTCCAGCACTTCCAGTTACCATCGTAGCATTTGCTGGGAATATTCTTACCATCTGGCTTTTAATCATTATGATGGACCGTGTAAAAGTATGGCTACAAAAGCGTAGAGAAAAAAAGGGGAAAAACATACCAGAAAAGAGACAGAAACGAGCAGCAAACGTTTGGAAGAAATACGGTCTTCCTGGTCTTGCATTACTATCCCCATTCTTAATTGGTAGCCATCTTGGCGCAATTTTAGCGATGAGCTTTGGTGGAACACGTAGGAAAATTACGGTTTGGATGACCTTTAGTATAGTTGGTTGGACCATTGTGATGGGAATTGCCTCCCACTATGGCATTGATTATTTTTTTCAGCGGACAGGACGAGAAGGCTTCCTAACGGATATAATTCATTTAGATTAAAAACATCCACTTAATAAAACGACATAAGCGATAGCTAATCACTAGCCCTCGCTTATGTCGTTTTCATGATTCTACTATTCTTTCTTTGCTTTCGCTTGTTCAAATGCTTCTTTTACTTCCTGTAATAAGTCTTTATCTGTTAACAACCGATATCCTGTATTCGCAAGGGCCTTTGCACCTTTAATAAGTGCTGCATCACCCTCTGGAGACTTCGCAGCTTCCCTAAACTCATTCGTATGCGCAATGAGGTCGTCTGGGCCAATTTTTATATAAGGGTGAGCAGTTGGCACTTCATAACTGATATTCCCAGCATCTGTTGAACCTTTCCCTTTTCCTCTTACTGTCCAAACCTTCTCTCCCACAGCTTCAAGCTCTTCTTTTAAGACACTATCTAGCATGGGATTGGGCACGAAGTCTTTCACTTCATTTTGGAAACGTTCAATTTTCACCGTTGCACCAGTAGCAAGTGCTGCACCTTCTGCAATTGCCCGTACCTTAGTCGATACCTCTTCTGTTTTCTTCCACGATTCCGCACGGATGAAGAATCTCGCTGATGCATAATCAGGGATTATATTAGGCGCATCTCCACCATGGGTTATGATTCCGTGAATTCGCACATCTGAAGGAAGCTGCTGACGTAATGCATTAATACCAACAAACAGCTGGATAACAGAATCTAATGCATTAATTCCTTTTTCAGGAGACCCTGATGCATGGGCAGCTTTTCCATAAAAGTGAAAATCTAATGGATCAACAGCGAGTGATTCTCCTGTTAAGGATGTTTTTCCTGCTGGATGGATCATTAGTGCAGCATCGATTCCGTTTAAATAACCATGCTTAACAAAGCTACCTTTCGCACTACCGTTAGGTCCGCCTTCTTCAGCAGGGGTTCCGAGCACAACGACACGGCCGCCTGTTTCATCTAACGTTTTCGAAAGTGCGATTGCTGCCGCTACACTAGTTGTTCCAATAATATTATGACCACAAGCATGCCCTAAGCCCGGAAGCGCATCATACTCAGCAAGAAAGGCAATAGCTGGACCAGGGATTCCACTATCCTTCACAGCGTAAAAAGAAGTTTCATGCCCCGCAACTGCCGTTTCCACGGTAAATCCCGCATTGGTCAAAATATCTACATGTTTTTCACTTGCAAAAAACTCCTGATTTCCTATTTCTGGGTTTGCATGTATAGCCTGACTAGTTTCAATATATAGCTCCTCGTTTGATTCAATGGATGCTTGGATTAATTCAACTCCAGTTAACGTTTTACTCAATATCATCTACTCCCTCTGTTTGTCTTTTCCCGCTTTCTTCCTCTTTTAGGTCACTGAGGAGATCCCTCTGTTACCTTTTTTCGCTTTTCTTCCTCTTTTAGGTCACAGAGAGGCTCCCTCTGTTACCTTTTCTCGCTTTTCTTCCTCTTTTAGGTCACTGAGAGGCTCCCTCTGTTACCTTTTTACGCTTTCCTTCTCCATTTAGGTCACTGAGAGGCTCCCTCTGTTACCTTTTTAAGCTTTCTTCCTCTTTTAGGTCACTGAGGGGCTCCCTCTGTTACCTTTTTACGCTTTTCTTCCCCATTACGGTCACTGAGAGGCTCCCTCTGTTACCTTTTCTCGCTTTTCTTCCTCATTAAGGTCACTGAGGGCCCCCTCTGTTACCTTTTTACACTTTCCTTCTCCATTTAGGTCACTGAGATACTCCCTCTGTTACCTTTTCCCACTTCCCTTCCTCATTTAGGTCACTGAGACATTCCCTCTATTACCTTCTCCCACTTTCCTTCTTCATCTAGCTCATGGAGATGCTCTTTATAGTCCTTCAAATTGCTCTAACAACTCAGCTTTTTCTATATCAACTACAATGGAACCACCGTTTGTATCCGCTTCGACCGCCTTCACTACATCCTCTTCGTGATATAGCTCCACTATCTTCTGATAAGTTTCATTATCCTGTTCAGCTGAACGTGCGGCGAAAATGTTTACGTATGGTAATGCATTGGGATCATTTGCGTCCTCTAAGTAAATTGGATCTTCCACTGGGTCAAATCCTGCTTGCCCTGCAACCCCATTATTGATAACAGATGCTGCTACATCCGGTAATACGCGTGGGGTTTGTTGCGCGACGATTGGTAGAATTTCTAAGTTTTTTGGATTATCGACAATCTTACTTGGGTCACCAAATAGGCCAAAGTCATCTGCTAACGTAATTAATCCTGCTGAATCTAATAATTTCAGTGCACGCGCCTGGTTGGAAGGATCATCTGGTATAGCGATCTTATCGCCTTCTTTAATTTCACTTACATCTTCCAGCTTTTCGGAATATAATCCCATCGGGGCAATCACTGTAGCCCCAATTGGTACTAAATCAAGGTCATTCTCTTCATTAAATTGAGATAAAAATGCAATATGCTGGAATGAATTAAGATCAATGTCACCATTTGCTAACGCCTGATTCGGCAATGTGTAATCAGAGAACTCCACTAATTCAATTTCAATACCTTCTGCTTTCGCCTTCTCTTTTAGAATTGGCCATACTTCACCATCTGTTCCTGTTACACCAATTTTAACTACTACTTCATCTCCATTACCTGAAGTAGTATCACTTCCACAAGCTACTAATGTACTTACTGCAATTAATACGATTAACATACTAAACCATTTTTTCATCATTCCATCTCCTTTTATATTTTTACTTTGAAGTAGTCTATCGTCTCATAATCTTTCTTGATACTGTATTGCCAATCCACTGTGCGATCTGTACTAGAATAATCAGTATAATGACGGTCACTAGCATGACACTGCCATCAAATCGTTGGTATCCATAGGTCATTGCCACATGACCTAAACCGCCTCCACCAACAGTTCCTGCCATTGCTGAGAAGTCGATCAAACTTACGGTTACAAAGGTTAATCCTAAAATTAGTGGTCCTAACGCCTCTGGAATTAGTACGGTGAAAATAATTCGTAAAGGACTTGCTCCCATTGCCTTAGCCGCTTCAATTACCCCGGAATCAATACTCACTAAGTTGTTCTCTACTACCCTTGCAATTCCAAATGCTGAAGCAATCGTCATTGGGAAAATTGCTGCCCACGTCCCGATTGTTGTCCCAACTACCGCTCTAGTTAATGGACTAATTGCCACTAAGAAGATGATGAACGGAATAGGGCGAATAATATTAATCAAGACATTCAGTAAATTAAACACAATCTTATTTTCCAAAATATTACCTGTTCTTGTTACAAATAAAAGTAAACCTATCGTTATACCCAGGATGGAACCTAGAACAAGTGTCATAATAACCATTAAAACTGTTTCCCCAGTAGCTTCCATTATTCGCGGCCAAAATGTACTCCAATCAACCTTCATTTACATTCAACTCCTCTACTGTTACATCTTGCTGTAGTGCTGAAAGAACAGAAGATATATTTTCCTCCTGTCCCTCAAACGAGACAAGCAAGTTTCCGTATAATTTCTCCTGAAGTTCTCGGACAGATCCGTATACAATATTGACATCCACATCAAATTTTCTAGTTACTCGAGATAAGACTGGATCACTGGCAACTTCGCCTTTAAAGATAACGCGATATAAATGTTTTCCACCTTTTCTTCTCCATTCCCTTAATAATGAAGCCGATGGTCTGTCTTGCTGTACGGATTGGATGAAGCGCTGTGTCGTAAGATGCTGTGGATTGGTAAATACATTAAAGACTGAATCCGTTTCAATCACTTCACCATTCTCCATCACCGCAACTTTGTCACAAATCTCCTGTATAACATGCATTTCATGGGTGATCAGCAAAATCGTAATCCCTAATTCTTTATTTACTTTTTTGAGAAGACGAAGAATTTCACTTGTTGTATCAGGATCTAGGGCAGATGTTGCCTCGTCACAAATTAATATATCTGGAGAGGTAGCTAGTGCTCTCGCAATCCCAACTCGTTGCTTCTGCCCACCAGATAACTGCTCTGGGTAATCTTTCGCCTTATCGGTAAGGCCAACAAAGCTAAGTAGCTCGCTTACTCTTTTATCGATTTCTTTTTTAGACCAACCAGCAAGCTTCAGTGGATATGCCACATTTCCTGCGACTGTTCTAGAAGCGAATAGGTTAAAGTTTTGAAAAATCATGCCAATTCTACTGCGAAGCTTTCTGACATCCTTTTGGGAGAGTGATCCGATATTGATGCCTTGCACTTCAATTACACCATTGGTCGGCGTCTCCAATAAATTCACTAGTCGTAACAAGGTACTCTTCCCTGCACCACTAAAGCCTATAATTCCGAATATCTCTCCCTGTTGAATGGAAAGAGATACATTTTTAACGGCATTTACTTCACGATTGCCAATTTTAAAGGTTTTTGATATATTCCGAAATTCAATCATATACTCACGCCACTCCTTTATTCATTCACAACGAAAAAGACCTTCCTTTTTTCTTATCCATAGAAAAAAGGAAGGTCTCAAAATATAAACTGAAACGACTTCCTTCTCATCTTTCAAATGTACGTACATTTGCAGGAATTGGCACAGTGTTAATTTACATTAACCCGCTGCCGAGACTTCATAGGGCCTGATCCCTCGGTCTCTCTGGATAAGAAGAAAATTCAATATTTATGTAGTTGTAAGTTATGATAAATACTATAGTACCTAATGAATTAGATGTCAATCTTTTTTAATAAAATTGTTCAAAGAATCTCTCGTCCCTGTCCTACCATGTAAACGTGGCAGCACTATTCGGTTCGATTGTGTAAGTGAAGGATTCGGTTTGGTAATTGACTTGAAATGTTTCAGAATGATCACTTGTATTGGCTACGATTAGAACCATTGAATCGTCAGGATTTTGAAACCCAACTGTTTCTAGTTTCCCTTGATAATGTGTAGTACTTATTCGGACTGCACCGGGGTTTACAAATTTACTAGCATGACCAAGGGCATAATATTCGACGTTTTTTGACACCTCATTTGCTTCTTTATTTACTGTCACAACACCGCGACAATCACTACATCCCCCATTCGTTGGTCCGCCATTAGAATCAAGTGCTATATTCCATAGTAGTACTGCTTCCGCCCAATTCCGAGGTCCACCAATAATAAGATTCGACATATACCAATTTAGGTTATCGCCAAAATCTGCGCTCCAATCACCACCACTACACTCTGTCAAATAGATATGCTTGTCCGGATATGCTTCATGCACCTTCGACATACTTTCAGGGTCTCCCTCATAGCAATGAAACGCGATGCCACTCGTATATGCATTAGCCTCTTCATCACGAAGAATCTTGTTCGAATAATCAAAGGCATTCTCCCAGTTATGGTCGTACGCTAAAATTTTGGTGTGAATATCATGTTGTGAAAATGCCGGTTGTAAATATTGTTTAATAAACATCGCTTGCTCCTCAGCATTCATACTCATAGTAGGGTAGGACTCCGAGGTATGCTCTGGTTCATTTTGAATCGTAATAGCATCAATTGGAATCTGGTTGTCTTCATAGGCTTGAATGTATTTTACAAAATAGTTCGCATACGCTTCATAAACACGCTCATCTTCATAATTCAAATAGGAACCGTTTAACTGATTACTATATTTCATCCAAGCTGGTGCAGTCCAAGGCGTACCCATTATTTTAACCTGATTATCAATCGTACGAATATCTTGTATCAGACTGATAACATCCGCATCGTTGTCTATAGAAAAATGCTCTAATTCATAATCCGTTCCTGACTCCATATCATTATAGGTGTAGCTTAGCGGGTTACCGTCCCTATCAACTGAAAAATCAGAAGCTCCTATGGCATGACGAATAAAGCTTAAGCGAATACCCTCACTAGAAAATAAGTCATACAGGAGTGCTTCTCTTTGCTCTGAGCTTATTTCATGATTGATCAAGTAAGCAGAAGACCCAGTAACCGCCGCCCCAAAACCTTCCATTGTCTGAAACGAAACATTGGGATCAACTTGAATAATAGGTACATCTGTTTCCTTGATGTCCTCTAACACTAATGGTTCTTGTTGAGTGAGTAAGTTCCTTTGATCTGATGTGGTTAACCATATATCAACACTATTTGCCGAAGGAGCATTTAGCATAACGATTAAAATGATCACTACTAAGATACCGGTTAATAGCATTAGTATCTCTATCTTTTTATTACGCATTATAACCCCTCCTATCTTAAAGAATGATAGCTATAAGAAAAGATTCCCTTTTAAAAGCTGATTGTCTCCCTTGTTTTCCTTATTCTCCCTAGCATATAAAGAAAAGCTGGGGTATGAGATACCCCAACTTCAGATTATATTACTTAATCGTAATCGTTGTTTTTAGTTGTATATCCTCTGAAGAGCTACCTACATAAATTGGGACTTCTCCTTTAGGTGTTACCCATTCACCCTTGTCTTCATCCCAATAAGAGAAGGCTTTCGGATCAAGCTCTATTTTCACTCGTTCTTGTTTACCAGGTTTTAACGCTACCTTTTTAAAACCTGCTAACTGTTTAGTTGGAGTTTCCACATTCGTTGGTAATGCTCCAGCGTATACTTGAACAACTTCTGCTCCAGCTACATCACCAGTATTGCGTAAATTAAGGTCAACGGATAATGTTAAGTCTTTATCCTTTCCTTTTCTTTTCGCCTTCGCTTTTACATTACGATAATCAAATGTTGTATAGGATAACCCATGGCCAAACGCATATGCTGGTTTAATACCTTCTTTTTCATAACCTTTGTATCCAACAAATATGCCCTCGGAGTAATCCGATTCCCCATTCACCCCTGGGAATTGGTTTTCATTTGATACAGGGGTACGATCTTCATTAACAGGGAAGGTGATTGGTAGTTTACCAGATGGGTTCACCTCACCAAATAATACATTTGCAATAGCATTCCCTTGCTCTTGACCTGGGAACCATGCTTGAACAATAGCAGGTACTTCGTCATCCCACGTATCCATTTGTACGGCTCTACCACTCATTTGTACAACAACAGTATTTGGATTTGCTTTCGCAACTTCCTTAATTAATTGTGCTTGGTTATTAGGTAAGTCCAGACTAGAATTATCCACGTAACCTTCACTATCATACGTACGAGTTACCACTACAGCAACATCGGATTTTTTCGCTAATTCTACTGCTTCTTGTATCTTCTCATCTACTACATTAGTTGGTGCTTCCCAACCAAAGCGAATCATGCCACCAAAGTCTTGCTGTCCACCAGAATCACCCGTGCTATATTCAATTCGGACATCAAGCTTTTCCCCTTTAACAAAGGAAAGTGTCTTCTTAGATGTTGTTAATTTCTTGCTTTCATTATCAATGACTAACGTATCATCGATATATAATTTACCTGTACCTAAGCTTGAAAGAGAAAGTGTATAGTCTCCTGTTTCAGGTACGATGAACTGACCTGTCCAGCGTGCAGACATTTCACTGTTAAAATCACCTGGAGTAGTTTCTAGTTTAGGTGATTGTGCATTAAATCCTTCATAATTATAGAATCCAAGATTTAAGTTTACTTGATTATCTGTACGAACTAATGAAGGCTCCCCTTCAAAGTTAATATTGTTCCAGTATTCTGCAGTCAACCCATTTTGATCGCTATCAAACGGGCTTAATAAAGAAGATGGTACTGCGGAAGGTCCTGGTAATATATCACCAGCACTGATAGGATCACTACCTGGTGCATACGATACTTCCACATCTTCTCCTACTTTATTTTTGATTCCTTCTAATGGACTCACTGTATAAGTAGGGTTTACCATAGAGCTTCCTCCACCAGCTGCTGAAGCATTATCAGCGTCTGGTCCGATTACTGCAATGGAATCTAAAACATCCTCGTCTAATGGTAAAGCATTATCTTCATTTTTCATTAGTACCATGCTTTGTTCTGCTAACTCTCGAGCGATTTGTCCATGCTCTTCAACCGGAAGTGGATTATTTCCAGCAGGCTGATCAAATAACCCTTTACTAAACATTTCAGTTAGAATACGGGTAGCCATATCATCAATTCTTGCTTCACTAACTTTTCCTTCTTCAACAGCTGTAATTAGCTGACTTCCCCAGTATCCATTTGGTTCACCAGGTGTCTCTAGGTCTAATCCAGCATTAGCAGATTCAACTGTTGTGTGGTTGGCACCATAATCACTCATCACAAAGCCGTTAAAGTTTAATTGATCCTTCAACAGCGTTGTCAGTACTGCTTCACTTTCACAAGCATTGACCCCATTGACCTGATTAAATGAACACATGACAGAACTTAAATCAGCATGTTCAATAACTTCTGCAAATGGACGAGCATACACCTCATGAAGTGTTCGTTCACTTGCAATGGAATTAATCGTAAAACGCTCTGTCTCTTGGTTATTCAATAACCAATGTTTCGCTGTTGCCATAACAGGGTAGCTTTGAACGCCATTCACATATGGAATGGCTAATTTAGATTGTAATAACGGATCCTCACCTAACGATTCAAAATTACGTTCTCCCCATGGGAAACGGGCAATATCAAGGCCTGGTCCTAATAAAATATTATGTGTCGTGTTAAATGCTTCATTTCCTAAAAGCTCTCCATACTCTTTTGCAGCATTGATATCCCAAGTCGCTGCTAAAGCAATTGGCGCTGGTAAGGCAGTTGATTTTTTATCTTGAATATCCGGATTCGCAATACGAACGCCTGCAGGGCCATCTGCCATTTTTAGAGCCGGAATACCTAATTCCTGCATTTCTTCATTGTAAAAACCATAGTAATTATTGAGATTTCCTGTAATAAATTGAACCTTTTGTTCTAACGTCATATGCTCGAGCAACAATGCTGTACGTTCATTTGCAGTAAGCGACTTATTCATCCAAGGCTGAGATGTTTCAGCCATAGCCGTACCAAAAGGTGTTATGAAAAGCCCAACTAGTAATAGCGTAATCATCAAATGGATTTTTATAGATTTTGTTGATCCTGTTCGCTCCTTTTCTAAGCTGTATTTCTTACGTTGCCTAACCTTAATCCACCTTCCATGTAGTTTTTTGCCTCTTTCACTCTAACCGCATGCGAAACTTGCCGTCAATGCGCGATTATTGGCGAATAAAACAGGGTCATATGACTCACTACCCCGCTACGACACACGTAAAGAAAACGCTAACCAAAAAGGCGAAAGCGTTTGTAATTATTTTCTAAAATCCTACAAAACTATCATGTATTTCTTTATTATTACAGGATTGCAATCCATTTGCACTATCTATTGTAATCTACTATTCATTCGTAACCGTCCCATTACAAAACTGCCATTTAGGGTGGTCCATTTCTCCTAATTATTTATATAGATGTAATATAAATGTTTAAAAATTGAGTTGTATTTAGTCTTTTTCCTATTATTACCTTTATTTTTCCCTTCCTCCGCAATCTAATGGGAGGAACATTCCCTCTCAGGAACTGGTATAAAAAAGGAGCGAAATCCCATTCGATTCCGCTCCAAATATAAGCTAGCCGTTTCCTCTAGAAAAGCCCTTATTTAAGCACATACAGTAATCCGATTATACCATTACACTAAACCTTACACCCTCAACGAACCCCGAAATCCCCTAGATCCATAGTAAGAGTCCGCCCCGTTGTGATACACAAAGACATGGCCAAAACGAAAATCACAAAATAGTGCACCACCAAGTTTTCTAATATCAGCAGGAGTTTGCACCCAGCTCGATGTTTTCTGATCAAAACGTTCCAGCTTCTGCAATTCTCGGTATTGATCTTCTGTTAAAATCTCAATCCCCATAGCAGCCGCTACATCTACAGCACTATTTACTGGCTTATGTTTTTTCCTAGCCTCTAGTGCCTCCCGGTCGTAACAGAGACTCCTCCGACCTTTAGGACTTTCTGTTGAACAATCATAGAAAATATATTGATCCTTTTCGACATCATACCCTACAACATCTGGCTCACCACCTGTTCTTTCCATTTCATGAAGTGACCATAGTTTTTCTGGATTTCCCTCTAGCTTTGCTCGAACATTATCCCACTCCAAACCTTCGTGGCGGTTCATATATTTGATAAATCTACCTTCTAGTACTCTAAGCAAGCCTTCCTGCTGTTCGGGTGTTAACTCCATCTTACCGCTAACTACATCTGCCATATTGCTTTCCTCCTTATCCTAGACTATATTGAACGTTAATTAAGTCCTTATTTTAATTTATTATACCCACTGGAAGCATCTTGGTACAATGCGTATTATGAAACCGTTCATGGTGCCACGTCATAATGCTTACGTTTACTAGGGGCTAAACAAATTATGAATAATACAATCGTTAAAATAAACATAGAACTAGCACCCGAAATAACGACTAACTTTATCGATAAGACTTGAGCTCCTACCGCAAATATCGCAGTAAGTACAATGACCAACAAAGCTTCTAAAAACCCATATATACTACTGATTCTGCCGATAATCTCTACTGGAATATTATTTTGGTAGAAAGTATGAAAACCTGTGTTAGCAAAGGCAAGGGAAAATGCTAATACAAAGAAACCAACCGATGCCATTGTGAAGTTACTAGAGAAAGCAAAGATAAGATAACCCACTGACACCATGACAGAACCAAGACCGATAATGAAGCGAATAGATAATTTCTTTGCGAATACCGCATTACACAATGCACCGATCAAAATCCCCGCCCCTGCCGTACTGACAAGAAAGCCATACGCTCCCTCCGATAGTGAAATCACTTCCCTTGCGAATGCTACTTCTAGTGAATCAACTGCCGTCTGCAGGACTACGAATGCAGTAAAAAGAAAATATACGATCATTACATACAGGTATCGCCTACTAAACCGGATGACTACCATGAAATCCTTCTTTATGACATGTAATGATAATTTTTGATTAGATACATGGTCCAATGGCTTGTTCTTCTCCACATTAGGCATCCACAACGTAACGAGAGCAGAGAAGAAAAACGATAATCCATTAATGAAAATGGCATATAGTGGTGTTCCCAGTATAAACAACATCCCCGTAATAGCTGGTCCAAGGATAAAGGCCCCAGAGTCTAACAAACTTCTTAACGAATTAAACCGTTGTCTTTGTTCTCTAGGAATTAATCTTGTTATATAACCGATAGAGGTCGGGTCATATAAAGAACTAACCATATTGATTAGAAACACAAACAAATAGATTGCCCATAATGTATTCGTTGAAAATGCTAAACAAGTAATAAGCACCCCTTGAATTAAATCCAACACAATCATAAAGTGCTTTTTATTTACCCGGTCCACTACACTCCCACCCCAAAGGTTCGTAAACAACGTCGCTAATGGGTTAATGATATAAAGTGCTGCTACAGCAAGAGGGGAACCTGTCATATTAAATACGATGACATTTAGGGCAATAAAATATATCCATGATCCAATACTAGAAATTCCAATGCCAAATAAAAGAATAGCAGGATACTTCCAATAATCTACTATTTTTCTACGCTCCATACCGAAACCTCCCCTAATCATTACTTAAACAAATAAAAAATCCCACCCCCAAGACTTTTAGCCTTGGGGACGAGATTTTGAATCATTTCCTGTTCGCGGTGCCACCCCAGTTTGTTAATATGTCGCCATATTAACCTCTTTAAGTACGGCAATTTACTAATTGCTTATACTCTAGCTCTATAACAGGAGCTCCTGTCACGCCATCATCTTATGATTCCAACGTGCTGCTCAGAGTCTTGCTTCAATGAAATAAATCATACTCCTTTTCAGCATCCGGAGCTCTCTGTTATGAATTACATTTCATTTACTCTTCTCTTCATCGCATTTGTTATTTAATTTTTACTATTCTATCACTTCAGAAATCCGAATGCAATATCGTTTTCGGTTAAATAATTGACTGGAGAAGATTTTAGTCTAGAAGGCAACATGAAAAGACCTCTGGTAACACCATAGAGGTCTTTTGTTATAGAATTTATAACCGTTTGGATATGTTAAATTTAAGTTAAAGACACCAAGGTCATTCCCCTAATTACTACATTCTGCCCTTTCACTATTACTCGACTACTTGATAGCCATATCCTTCTAAAAGTTTTTCAACTGATTCAAGGGAATATGTGCTATCATAGGTATCCGAATACTTATTCATTTCTGCAACATTTGCCATATTATCCTCGTCTAAGATAATATCGGTAAACCCATAAATTGCAGTAAACGTATCTTCCACTTTCCCGTCTGAATCATATTTTTTAATGGTATATACATTAACTAATGTTCCATTACTAGGAGAACTTCCCCAAGAACTTGCTTCGTCATCTCTCTGAAACTGTCTATAATATGTATTTCCTTTTATAATTTCATATTTGTAAAAGCCCCATGAGGAATCTTGATATTCCCTATTTATTCCTTCACTAATAAATCGTTCAATATCTTCCATATTTGCAATTTCTGAAGGGTTCTCTGCTACCACATCTAGACCAGATGCTTCGAATTGTGCCTCTCCTTTTCCTGTTAGAACATAACCAAGCGATGCTAAAGACTCTCTAGAACCTTCTGTCAGACTAACAACTACTGTATCGCCATTTTTAATTTCTCCATCTCGAGATGATTCAAAGGTTAATCCCCTTAAGTCATCACTAAATGTGGTATCGATCATGAGTGTTCCTTTTCCACTAACACCGTTGAAGTTGACAACAACATTCTTTTCAATTTCTTCATCACTTAATTCTTTCGGTTCTTCAAGACCTGATACAGTTACCTTAACTTCATCTTTAGTCTTTAGTTTTTTCGTTTTCGAATCATCTACCGTTAGTTTAACAACAACTTGCTCCCCGTTAGATAAATCATTCTCCTTATCTAGCTCAACACTGTACGCAGATAACATAGCATCTATCTCATTTAATGTCTCAAGATCAAGGTCAAAAATATTATCTGATACTTCAAATGTATCCATGATTAATTGATCCTGATCTATCTCGTAAGTAGCGGTTCCCATTGTATCATACCCACTAAAATCAACCTCTAGATAATCTGATAATTCCGCTTTAGAACCGCAGGCTGCTAGTAGCATAATGACCCCAAAACCGAGGACCATTTTCATAAAGTTGTTCTTCACTTTTCTTCCTCCTAAATAATAATAGTTATAAAGACCTAAATTCACGGAATATTATACCATAAAAATGCGACATTTTTCTCACTTTTGTAGTTAATTAATCTGCTTGGTCTTATCTACATATATCTAGAACCCTAGTGCTGTGATGGTATACGCTTATCAAAATTAAAAATCCCTACTCTAGTATTTTTCTACTAGACTAGGGATTACTATTGAATATCCGATCAAGGTTACGCTTCTTTATAGCTATCTTATCGGTTAATTAATGTTGAACACGCGGAAAGAATAACGAGATAGTCAATCCTGAATCAGGCTCTGAATTAGCATCTAGCTGAATAGCTAAATCATTAGCCATCTTATGCACTAAATAAAGTCCCATACCTGTCGATTCTCTTGTATACGTGCCTTTCCTTCCAGTAAAGCCTTTATCAAAAATAAATGGCAAATCCTCTTGAAACACACCAGGTCCATTATCCGTAATATGTAAAATAGTTTGATCGCGTACCTTATCATAAACCGTTTCGAATTTTAACATGGGACTTTCTTGATCTGGTAACATATATTTCGTACTATTAGCAATTACCTGTTCAAGTATAAATGCTAAACCCTTTCTGTCCGATAAGACTTTCATCTCTTCCCCTATGAACTGTATGTGAAAACCAGCTTCATCTAATAACGATTGCTGATCTTCCATAGTCCGTTTACAAAATGCGATTATGTTTATAGGCTCAAATATATAATCTTTATGAGCTGATCTCAGTCTTGCAAAGTACAAGATTCGTTCTACATCCCCTTGCATTTGATCTCGAATATGAACCATACGCTGCCTGACTAGAGGAGACATTTCATCTCGGCGGTTATCTAACACCAACGTCATTAATGAAAGAGGTTTTTTAATTTCGTGCACCCAGCCTTCTATATAGCTTTCATAATCAGCTAACTTGGTCACTTGCTCATCTAATTTCATCTGATTTGCTCTCATAACGCTTCCCATTCTACGAATAAACGACCTATGGGTCTTAGGAGAAACTCGACATAGTATTTCTTCATTCGTTTCATTTGCCTCTACTAAAAAATTCTCAAATACCACTTCCATTTCCCGTTGCTTTTTTACTATAAAAAATAAAGATATGACGACCATTGCTAATGTAAACATAATCATGAGTCCTACTAGTACCATAAAAGTTTCTGGGTAAGCTAACCAGGCCAAAAAGATAAAGAATACATCTGTAACTAGTAAAATGAGAAAGCAAAGCTTATAAGCTTGAAAACAATCATAGATTTGTTTTAACCATTTCATGCTCCTTACCCCCTAAGTCGATACCCTTGACCTCTTATGGTTTCGATTTGATCATCCAGATGTAACTTTCGCAATGTTTTCCGCAATCGAGTGATATTGACTTGAAGTGCATTTTCGTCTATATATTGGTTTGTTCCCCATAGATATTCACTCAATGTTGACTTAGATACCATCTCAGATTTATGTTGCACTAGCGCTTTTAATATCTTCCCCTCATTAGCTGATAATAACAGCGATTGTTCTCCCTTATACAAGGTAAACGTATTAGGGTCTAGAGTAAAATTACCGCCCTCTAGTAAATCTGGTTGTCCCTCAAACCTTCTTAATAGATTTTGAATGCGTGCTAACAATCTATCGCGATTACATGGTTTGGTCAGATAATCATCTGCTCCTAATTGCAGGCCATGTAATTCATCTTGCAGCTTATCTCTAGATGTCAAAATTAATATGGGTCTAATACCTTTTGATTTCAGACTTCTACATATATCAAACCCAGACTGGCCCGGTAAATTGATATCTAATAAAACTAAGTCTGGGGGATTGGCTACTATAGGGGTAACAACATCATGGAAGTCTGAAATAGCGATTACGTTAAACCCCGCTTTTAGCAAAATATCCGTTAGCTCTTCTCTCATAAAAGAATCATCTTCTACAATTGTAATGGTCGCCATTTCAGCACCCCCTATTGTGAAATTACTAATCCATATTCGGCTTCCATCGTAATTTATCGATCTCATGACCCGCTGACCGAGCAACTGCTGCTCCATATATAATAACAATCACGATTACTACACTTGCAAAGAGAAGGAGCATCGGATATAGCATGGCACTTTCTTCGATATACAGATAATGGAAGGACAACATTCCCTTGATACCAACCGCTGCACTGATACATGCAAGAGACATAGGCAATAAAAAGGTGTACAGTACTTGCCTATACATCGCTTCTTTCATTTGCCCCCGCTTCGCACCTAGCATGGAAAGTGTAATGTAACGTTGAGCAGTCTGTCTTATTTGTGTTAAAAATTGTAAAGCTAATACGGTACAAGCAATAATCAGAAATAAGAAACCCAAATATAATTCGGTGTAGCTTCCTGAAACAACATAAAAGAGTTGTCGTCCATAATTTTCCAAAAAACTTTCAAATTCAAAGCCTGATGTTTTTAATATATCCCTAGCTTCCATCATTGGTTTCATTAAACCTTGTTCTTCTTGCAACTTCTGTGGGATAAGAAAGTTCCAATAGGACCTGTAAGTTTCTGTATTCACTAGTTGCTCAAACATTTGATTCGGGACAATAAACGCTGAACGAATTTCTACCGAACGATCTGCTACTAATCCTCTCATAGGGACAGAAGTTCGAATGGAAATTGGTTGGTCACCAATGCTTACTAAAGTCTGCCCTTCTATGGAAGCTTTTTCTAAAATAGTGTCCAATACAGGCATATTTCCCCAATCATCCGTATACAAAAGCTCAGGATTGAAGTATAGAGCCATTTCATCTGCATGAAGGTTCAGTGGCTCTTCTCCTATAGCTTGTAACAGCCCATTATAAGATGATTCTGGAATTAGATAAGGTGTTGTTGCATCCATTTCTAAGGCACCTAGCAGATTAAGTGCTTCCGGGTATTCTCGACTAATCGAATACCCTTGCATTTCCCACGATAAATATTCCTCCTTTTCCTCGCTTGACAGAAACATAATAAGTTGCTCTTTTAATTTAGACCAATCCACCAATGTCTTCTGCTGACCATCCTCCGTGTGCACATCTTGATTATCAAGCTGAGCAATTTCTAGCAAATTTAAGTGCTCTACATAAGGCGCCATGGCATCAGAATGAAGGAATTCCTCTACCTTATGATGATCCCCATTAACAGTAAAATCATATAACGAGGAGCTTTTAACAGAAGTACTATCAAACCCTATAATAGTGGAAGCACCATTTGCTAATAAAATGATAGACAGCGTGATGAGGATTGACGTTACAGCAACAGAATCGGATCGATTAGCCACATTTTCTTGAAACTGCCTTAATGTAAATGTGCGCAACCCTTTCGTAGACTTTCGTTCAGATAAGCTTGCCATTAACCCTAAGAGTCTGCCAAATCCCCTCATAAAAAATACCGTTCCTACACATCCGAGAATCAGTGCCACAAGCAACAGTAGACCCCCGAGATCCTCAAAACGATAGAGTACAATCCAATACGCGATTCCTAAGCATACAGACCCTACCAATATATGAATAATATTACCTTTAACATGCCCCATATCTTGTTTCTTTTCCATTTGTCCCTTAAGCAATTGTTGAACCTCTTGATTAAATAACCTTCCACCAAGAATGAACAATGCTATGAACTGGATGAATAGAAAACCTATAATGGTAAAGAACACTGCACTTAAGGAAAAGCTCATTTGATGGCCAATAATGCCCTGACCAACTAATTTAGAAACCGTCAAGCTAATTATTTCGGCCAAAAATCCGCCTACTAATATCCCCCCAATAAGTGCTAATACAGAAGTAATAAATCCTTCTGCTAAAAGCTGAAGGACAAGGCGCTCCTTCCTCATTCCCGATAAGAGATAAACGCCAAACTCTTTACTTCTTCGATTTAATTGATAGCGATTAGCAAATAAAATTAAGAAGAATAATAAAAACAAAGCAAAGCCATAGACAATCGGCATTAACTGTAACAGTTTATCAATTGCCTCACTTTCAAATTCCCTTAAAAATATAATAACATCTTGTCTACCAAGGGAAAGAATAATATAAAACGAAGCTATTGCGGTTACGAGTGTGGCAAAGTAAATTAAATTCTCCTTACGACTTCGTTTTGCATTACGAAAAATCAACCTAGAGAACATTTGCACTTCCCCCTCCAAGCTGAGCCATTACCTTTAGGATCCTATCATAAAATTCTTCTCGAGATTCATCTTGTTTACGACGCAGTTCATGAAAGAGCACACCATCTTGAATGAACAGAATTCTGGAGCAAAAGCTCGCTGCATTTGGATCGTGACTAACCATTAAAATCGTTCTTTCCTTGTTTTGATTTATCCCTTCTAACTTATTCATTAATGTTCTCGCAGAGCGTGTGTCTAAAGCCCCTGTTGGTTCATCCGCCAGAACGATATCCGGATCAGCTATCAAGCACCGAGCTGCAGCTACCCGTTGCTTCTGTCCCCCGGACATTTGGGATGGGAATTTATCCAGTATATCTATAATTTCTAAAAAGCCCGCTAGCTCATTTAACTTTGCACGTGCTTTTCCAAAGTCCACCCCATGTATAGATAGTGGTAAGAGGATATTTTCTTTTCCAGTTAGATTATCTAGCAACTCGAAGTCTTGAAATAGATATCCAATCCGACTACCACGATACTCGGCTAAATCCTTACTATCAAAAGCACTAATATTTTCCCCATTTAAAAGGACACGTCCTGAGGTTGGTTTTATAATCGTTGCAATACAGTTTAACAATGTAGTTTTCCCAGAGCCGCTTGGACCCATGATTCCTAAAAATTCTCCTGGAAGAATATCAAAGCTGACACCATTCAAAGCTTTAGTTATATTGTTGTTCTTCCCGTAGCGCTTTTGTAAGTCTTGAACCTCTAATAATTTCCCCTGTTTAACCATATATAACTCTCCCTTTTCATTATCTTTTTCTGAAATATAATAGACTGAATCGAGTTATACACATTATACCCAGTACAAAAGCTCAAAAACACTTACAAATGGTGTAAGGAAATTAAAAACTAGTAACAATATACCACTTTCTGCATGACTATATTTCTATTATAGTTCCTTCGTTTCTCTCCTACCTTTTCTACCATACGAAAGTCCTTACATATATTTAGAACATTTGACGAATATCTTACTGTTCCTTCCCATGTTAGTATAGTTATAGACAGCTAGATTCATATAACTCAAGCGATTCAATCCAAAGTTTGAGGGGGTGTTTGTTTAAAGGCGAACTTTCATAAGCTCTGTTCTGTTCAGAACCGTTTGAAGCGTCTTGGATTCATTTCAACACTATCTCTAGCAAAGCTTCTATTATTCAAAGTCATAAGGACCTAAGCAGATTAAAAGACGGGATCAAACCGGACAAGTGTTAATGGAAAAAGAGCCTTATCAATTGAATAGAAAATATGGATTAAAAGCTTTGTAATGTTCCATTAGCCTTTCGGGATGCAACTACCAATTTAGGAGGTATGTAATGTGAAAAACGCTTTTAAACAGTTTATTAGTATTGTTGGTTTTGCTTTCATGATTACACTTGCCATGACCTTTATCAGTACAGATGAGGCTTCTGCCTATAACTGGACCCGCACATTACAAGAAGGTTCCAGCGGATCAGATGTAAGAGAATTACAAATAAGGGTAGCTGGCTGGGCTGCCGATTCCCCTACCCAAACATATATAGCTGTCGATGGTCAGTTTGGTCCTGCGACAAGAGCTGCCGTCATGCGTTTCCAAAGAGCCTACGGATTAGCTGCTGATGGTATTGTTGGACCTGCTACCCAAGCAAAGTTAAACGATTTAGAAGGTTCGAATGGAACGAAACACTTTAATTATAGTGAGTTTTATTCCAAGGATGGCAGTGTCTTTAACGGCGGAAGAGTATCCTCCACTACGGTTAGAGAAAATGTTCGCAGAATGATGTATAAACTAGAAGCAGTTCGCGTTAAAATAGGAAACCGTCCGATTATAATTAACTCCGGCTTCAGAAGTATTTCCCACAACAATAGCATTCCTGGTTCTTCATCAAACAGCCAGCACACATACGGAATTGCGGCTGATATTCGCGCTTCAGGTGTCTCCCTAACCACTCTCAGAAATGCAGCTAGGTCATCCGGATTTAGTGGCGTTTACAATGGAAGTTCCTACACCCACGTAGATAGTAGAATAGAATATCCATACGGTGCACAGTATTGGTACTGGAATTAATTGACGTAACTTATACCAAGAAGCTACCGCATCAATTAGATAAACTGTGATTTTATCCAAATATAGATTAAAAGGCAGTTAAAACACGTAGTGGAGTAACTGCCTTTTTACCGTCCACTCGTAGGTTCCAAAAGCATGGATAAATATCCATAATCACTCTAAATCTAGAATATTCATTTTGTCTATCTGCTTTTTCTTTATAATTTTTCCTCTATGAGTAAAGTATATAACTATTAGTATTGTTGTCAGGATATTAGATACTAAGAAGGTTATAATGACTTCGATGATGGAAGGATTAAGTAAATTAAAACTAATAATCATGGAAAAAAATAGGCTAATGATTGGTAATATTAAACCAGGCCATTTATTCACCTGCTTAGATAGAGAGATTTGAAGTACTATTATCCCAACTATAATTAATAATCCAATCAGTAAAAGAACCAACTCTTCCATTTCATTCACACTCCAGTTCTTACTTTTTTATATTCATTTATTAATATTTTTGCCGTATCAAAATCTAGTTTTTCATTTATTGCTAACCTCTTAATGAGTGAAACATATGGATCATTTGAAGTGTCTTCAGCTACTTGGATTTTTTGAATTAATCGATCTAACCTTAATCTTACTGTAGGATACGTTACTCCATAAGAACTTGCAACTTCTTTAAGTGAGCCTGAAGATAATATGAACCTCTTTATAAAACTAATATCTTCATCATCTAAGGATGCTAGCCAGTCTGGGATTACATCTATTGACATTAACTATACACCTCCATTACAAATGCTAAATCGAACTTAATGATTGACTTTAATATAATTAAATGTAATCTTTAACTTTATTAAAGTCAATCATTTATTAATTCTACATTATCAATATAGTTGATTTCTTTCATAGTGATATTTTGGAGTATATTATCTATTAGATATTTGACTTATAGACAAACAAAAAAGAGGCCGTAACACTGCTGGTTTGGTCTCTTTCATTCTTCTATAATACTCTTGTTTGCTTTATAAGATACGAAGTATGATAAGGGGGGTGATCATGATACTAAATGCTTTAAAACTGTAGAATTTTATACGTTCTTTCCTTATTCCCCTCGCCCAAATGCTTTCGTTTCAATAGCTTTCTCATCAAGGAAATCCTCTATTTTCTTCTGCTCTCTTCCATTCACCACATTGGTTTTATTCATTATAGATTGGATGTCTACTTTTGGAAAAATTCCTTGATATAAGTCATCTGCCATATTAATCATTTCATAAAGAATCTCATTTGACATCGTAATATACTGACTAATTCTTTCAGACTCTTCTTGATAAGCTTCCGGTAAAGTATTATTCGTAATATAGTTAGAAAAATTCTCATCATTTTCTATGGTAAGCTTGCTAATGGCTTCAAATTTCTCTAATTCACTTTTAGTTAATTCCTTTTCTTCGTCGAAAATAGCAAAGAATGGAATAACTAGCATTAGTTAAATCTTCATAGCTATCTAGGTAGGTTTTGATACTTAATTTTATTTCTTCCTCGTTAATTATACTGTTTTGTTTTTCAGAAATGAAAATAGTACTAGGAACCTTTACGTTCTCCATGGAGAGAATTTCATCTTCTTCCGCTTCTATATTTGGATTCTGCGTACAAGCGCTTAATATAAATAGAATGAGGAAGCAATACAAAAATCTTCTCATAATAATTTCCTCTCCTTACAATTGATATGACTAGCCTTTTTAAATCGGTAGGTACCCATATGATATTTCTTATGGTAAATAACTTAATAATTTCTCGAAAGAATTGATTTCGGCAAATGGTGTTATTTCGGTATCATTCTTAATACTATGTGGATTAAACCAGATGCCCTTTATATTTGCATTTTGACTACCGCCAATATCCAATTCTAAGTTATCTCCAACAAATAATGCAGATTTCGGTCGGACATTAAGCCTATTTAAAGCTAATTCAAATATGCGTTTGTCAGGCTTACTAAGTCCCACTTCTTCAGAAATAATGATTGTGTCAAAATAACTATTTAAATTAGTGTTAATTATCTTTGCTTTTTGCCTCTGTGTTGATCCGTTTGTTATGATGGCAACTTTAACTTGCTCCTTTATACTATTCAAGATATTAATAGTGCTTTGGTTTACAGAAAAACACTGAGGAAAATGATTATTCCAAAAGTCTTGAAGGTCTTGGCTTGGCAATCTATATTTTGGTGGAAATTCATTAAACAATCCCTCCAAGACTTTTGTTTTATTACTATTGCCATAGCTTCTTTTATCATAATCCTTGAATCTTTGGAGCATTTCTTTTTTGGTTGTATGTTTAACATCTTCATAACACTTTTCAAAAATAATAAAGAACATATTATCTACTGCCTTGTCTCTATCAAGTAAGGTATCATCTAAATCAAATAGCATTGCTTTAAAACTACGCAAATAACTTCACATCCTATCTCACATTGTATTAAAGAACTATTACACCCATAAATAGCTAAGATTGATAATCACCTATTATTCTATAATTGTATCAATGGTCGATTATACCCCTAGCAGAATAGATGGGAAATTCAAATAATTAATTTTTAATAACATTTCTTACTAGCAATACTTGTTTTTCAGGGTCATGATGTGCTCCAGCCTTTACCTCAGGAACTATTTCGTCAATTACGCCTAACTCTTTTAAATCAATTTATGTATACATTCGATATTAATCTCGTAATATCCTCTATTTCATTTCATTTTTCGAGCTATTCTTATTCAACAATCCTACTCATCCCAATCTCACTTCAACTAAATTATAACTATCAATAGTTTCCACTAATTTCAACTGTTATTATAAGACGGTTGTTCAAATCTTCTTAGTAACTTTCCAACAAACGGTAATAATAAAAAACCGCATTTGATTAAAGTGTTCAACTTCATCCAATACGGTTTAACGATAGTAGGACTATCTATTTTTATTAATAAGATCTATATACTGGGAATCGCCATATCCTATAGTTGGGAACAGACCAAGTAACCTATTGACTAATTCTGATGTTGGTAGGTCTTTATTTTGAGAAATATACTTTACTACTGCATTATTCTCTTTTAGCATATCTAAATATATATCTATTGCCTGGAACATTACTGGAAGTAGTTCTATAGATGGTCTTTTATGATTGATCAGCACTTCCTTATATACAGAAAAATAGTTACCTAATGTAAGCTCTGTTTGGCTTACTTTAAATTCATCCTCTCTAAAGCAATTTAAGAAAACTCTCCCGTCATATTGGGACTGCTCCAGATAGGCAAGGATGGTCAGCAGGTTCATTTGACAAAACATATCCTCACCAAACCACAAAACGATATACTTGTATTCTTTATGAAAGAGATTATCTAATGGCTCTATTACTTTTTGGATATAATCCTCTACTGAAACACGATGTCCTAATGCTCGCGTTTTAATAAACTCCTTATCGAAGACTTGTTCAGTAGTCGTATTTACACACATTGCTTCATTGAATGGAACATAATCGGAATCACCCATTATTTTTTCATTGTTAAACTCTTCATACATCACCTGGCCATTTAATATATTAAGTACATCCTGGTCAAACAATTCCTTATTCCCACTTTGTAACTTTTCAACCTCTATTTTTCTAGAAACATTCATTCTATACCATTCCTCTTTGTTATTAATAGTGAGCTTGAAAAACGATTGAACAGGCAGCTGGCGAAGTTGAAATTCCCTTGGATTGATACCAAAAACAGATTTAAACGCTCTACTATAAGCTTCTTGTGATGAATAATCGTAATCAAAGGCGATATCAATTATCCTTTTGTTATTGGCCAAATCCTTCGTAGATAAATACAATCTTCTAAGAAGAACATAGCGCCTAATACTGATACCTGTTACTTGGTGAAATTTAAAAGAACAATAATAAGGGGAATATCCCATATAATGTGCAAGCTCGTCTAAAGAGAATTTATTTGTTAAATTATCTTCAATCCAATCAATCATAAGTTGTATATGTTCATTCATTTATCTCACTCCTACTAACATTATAAGAATGATCCATTTCTTTCTTTTGACATTTCTTGTGCTATATTTATAAAAATATCCGAGGTAATATGTATGTTAAGACTAACACAATAGGATAATGAGAAACCGTAATTATAGATAAAAAAAGGACGCCTACTCATTAAAGAAAAGCGTCCATAGAATCTATGTCATATTTACCTAAAATCGTTTTGCTTAAATGGATAGATCAACTGATAATAACTCAGACCGTTGTTGTTCATGCTTATCGAGCATAATCTGCTCTGGCTTAATGCCATGCTCACGCAGTACTTCAATATTCTGCACGATGAACTCGTCACTGCCGACAACATAGAAAAGTCCATCCTTGTCTTCAGCAAGATTTTTCACTTCTTCATAGTAGTCTTTACGATTATCGACGAACTGTGCTGTGAACTTCTTGTCAGGTGCTGATTTAAAGATATTCGTGAATAAGAAATCTTTTGATGAATCGATGTTCAGGGAATGAATTTGATTAACATTGTCAGCACGTTCCAAATAATCAAGTACAAGCGGTCTGAAGGTTGCTAGTCCGACACCTGATGACAACAGGTAAACATTTTTGCCTTCTCTTTTAAGTGGAACATTCGAATGAGTTTTAAATATTGCCACCTTATCGCCGACTTTATGATTTCTTAAAACTGCTTTAAATTCAGAGCACTGCTCTCTTATACGTGTTGTGATCCCGATTGTATTTTCATTTAGTAAAGTGGAGATTGACATATGACGGATCAGGCCGCGGTTTGGTTTATCTCCGGCATTAAAGCCTTCCAATGCGAAGTGGGTATGGGAACCTTCCTCCCATGTAAATTCTTCCGGACAGTCAAGCAAGTACGTTCTGACCTCGGGCGTTTCTTCAATAATCTTATTGATAGTAGTCCAGTATATTTGCATTATATATTCTCCTTAGTCCATTATCTGTATCGTTACTACTTAACATATCACAATTGATAACAATTATCAATTAGATGGATTAGATATATCAGATAATTCATGCAACTCGAATTTAGTAACGACTGGGGGAAATTTCCTGTGGCTCAATAAGATGTCATCAATTTCGTGATTTTTAGCGATTCCTACTTCTGTAAAACATCTGTTTCTTTATCTATATATGTTCAACATAATTATGCACTTAACTGCTCTTCCTCAGCAAAATTGTAAGATAAAAAAACCTTTGCTAACCGTAGTAGCAAAGGATAGAATAATTAATTGTTTTATTTTTCAAAGTATAGAACTGTTATCAAGACATTTAACAAAGGAATTAATTAATCTATTTAAAAGCTCTCCTCTAATCACTTTGTTGCCTCTTCCACAGAGCCAATGTATGTTGTTTTCACATCAGCTGGGATAGGTGTATTTCCAAATATTTGACCATTTATCGTTTTGTTGTATGTAACCGTTAGTGCCATCCATGCATCGTCATAAAGATTATACACAGCATTTCCTGAAGCTAATCCAATCGTTTGCTGACCAAATGTTTTAACGTTTTCTAATCCCATTAACGTCATTAAGGTTGCTTCACCAGAGCTTGCTGTCATTGTACTTATTAAAACTGCAACAGGAACCTCCATCTTAAATGGTTCTATACTTGGCTTAGTCCCTAATAAAGTGCCCCCAATAGATACCTGTCCATCCTTTAGTATAACGGGTATATCTCCATTCCGGTCAGTAAAATATAATATGTCACCATCAGGTAATAGTGGTGATATAGCAGTTATCATTGGAACCATATTCCCACCATTGTTAGACCGTAAGTCTATCATAACACCTTTTACATCACTATTTTCTTTTAACCCCTTTAGTACAATTTCTGCATACTCTTTCCCATACTTTTCGCCGTCAGCAATACCAGGAAGCTTAATAGATAATATGTCACCCTTTCTCTCTACTACCGGCATGACCTGCTGAATGGAATCATAGTTTTCTTTGTCTGCATAAAAGAGCGAATGCTTTCCGCCACCCACTTTTACCGATTCCGCTATAATAGAATGTGCTTCTTCGTAGCTAGAAATATTTTTGATCTCACGTAATGCTTTTTCTTTTTGCTCTTGCCATCTTTCATCATAAGCGTAATATCCAATTTTCATCTATAATTTCAATAGCTAATTTACCATATCTCTCTGGAGAAGGTGGAAAAATATAAATTGGTTTTCCAACTAATTGTGTTCCAAGAGTTGGACCATAATGATTAATTAGAGAAATACATATGATGATAACGAAAAATCCTATCAATGCTGCGATTTTAAACGACTTTTTCAACTATCTTCCCCCTCCGTCATTATTGCTAGATGTCCCAATATGTACTTCTTTTTAAGAGACGCTATCCCCAATGCTGTTCCAACAGTCATTCAACTAAACTGATCCGTTAGAAAAAATGGTAATACTCCTCTGAAGTCAATTCACTCGTTCGTTCCGTAACTAACTCATTCTGCTTTTACTTGATTTAACTTCCTAATCAGCTTAAAAATCAAATAAGTTGAGAAAAACAAGACAATCCCTGTGATATTAAACTCTAAATATACTTTTACTAAATCCACAAAAGAATTTAGAGGATAATAACCGCTAAGTAGTAGAGTTGGAAAAA
This sequence comes from Ornithinibacillus proteolyticus, assembly GCF_039581225.1. Lineage (NCBI taxonomy): Bacteria > Bacillati > Bacillota > Bacilli > Caryophanales > Bacillaceae > Ornithinibacillus > Ornithinibacillus proteolyticus. The sequence goes on from NZ_JBCPXV010000007.1 coordinate 83,059, forward strand.
CCGTAATCAACATTGCACCATAATGAGCAAGTATTTGTTTTGAAAACTTCCAATGATTGATTTCATATATGACACTGGTCAGACCTAAGAAAAAAACAACTACACCATAAAACAAGAAAGCATTTGATTCTTCAACTGACCCTTGTAACCTATTCCATAGAGAAATTATTAGCAATAAAACAAACGGAATCACACCTCTAATCAATCCCTTTAATAATAAGTTCAACGGTAGCCTTACCTCCTATTAACAAAATTAATCGGTTATACTAAAGATATACGTCTTCACAAGAAAAAGTTTCAAAATAGTTAAATAAATGGTACCATTTAAAGATTTGCAATCAGTTTAATGATCACCTTTTTCACCATAGGGCTAGTTACTCGAAATTCTCAAAGTTCTACACTAAAACAGAGACGCATTTTCATAAGTTTAATATTTATAAATATCGTTTAACGGACTATACACAGGGTTGTATGTAAATGGAATTAGGGTCCCAAAAACCCCTATTCCCTCAATTAATGTTCTACGCCCTTCTTCATCTTCAAGGATAATGCCCATCCTATTTGCCAAAATATAATCGTCAATAGTTCTGTGTACAACTTTTTCCTGTGATTTTTTATACAAACAATTATCTCCAATACAATCGATATCATAATTTTTCACTAACCACTTATTAAAAGTATCTGGAGAAGGTTTTGATAATAATAAGGTTAGAAAAAATAATATAATGAAAGTGAAGGTGAAGATTTTTACTCGTTTTCTTTTCATAGATTACCTCTCCCAGCACTTAATATTCAGAATCCTATATGTATTTTAACATTATTATCGATCTGTTTAACAACCGTGTTAAAATAATAAGAGGTTGTGATGAAATCCACTAATAATAACGAAGCAAAGGAATGGGATTAGGAAGATTGAAAGGAAAGTAATCCTCAGATAAGGAGGTTTAAAGGTGAACTTATTACTCTGGATAACTATTGGTTTCATTTTAATCGGATTTGTTGCTCTAACTTCTATGAAAAAAGGAATGGAAAGAAAACTCGCTTTTATACAAGCAAATATGGAAGATGAGGAAAGTTCAACAAAAGCTAAATCAATAATTTGGTGGATAGTGAGTACCACAGCTTGGGGAATCATGAGTATGACCCTTATTGTTTGGTGTTTTCATCATTACTTTGGATAACTGTTGGTTTAAAATGTACTTAAACAAACAGGGGCGTTAATTTAAGTGGACTAAAGAGGCAAAAAAGTTGAAGAAAGAAGTGTGAACCGTGAGAAAGGTTGAAGTGTGTTCATATAGTGAAAAATGGCCTGCCATGTTTTTAGAAGAAGTGGAAAAACTGAAACTCATTTATAGAGATGAAATTATAGCCATTCATCATATTGGTAGTACATCCGTTCCGGGGCTAAAAGCAAAACCAATAATAGACATAATGCCTGTTGTAAGAGACATTAACAACGTTGACAAATACAATCAGGAGATGCAAGAGATTGGATATATGCCTAAAGGTGAGAACGGAATACCTGGAAGAAGATACTTTCAAAAGGGCGGAGACAATCGCTCCCATCACGTACACATTTATCAGGTAGGAAGTTTTGAAATAAAACGACACCTGGCTTTTCGAGACTACTTGCAAAGGCATCCAGATGTAAGGAACCGTTATGGTGAGTTAAAAGAAAGATTAGCACAACAGTTTCCCTATGATATTCAATCATATATAAACGGTAAGGAACGTCTTGCTAGAGAAATAGAAATAAAGGCATTGGACTGGTATAGATATTTCGGGAATAACTTTGTTTATACTGATAATAATTACTAAGGTTTGAACTAAAAAAAGAGATTTATTACCAAAAGGCAATCCCTTTTTTCACGTTAATCCAAAAGAATCTATACAGCTCTTATTGTCAGTTATTTATAATAAGTAATTCCCTTATTGTGAAATCTGTAGATAACATCCCATACACTATGCTATCTGTCCATTCACCCTTACTCCAAAAATCTTGAATGAAATGGGCTTCCTTTCTCATACCTATACGCTCACATAATCCTTGTGACGCTTCATTTCTTGCATCAGTATTAGCTTGTATACGATGCACACCAAACTCAACAAATAACTTCTTGACTAAGCTACTCACAGCTTCTGTTGCATAACCCTTTCCTGAAACAGCCCTAGAAAAACTAAAACCAATTTCAACAGTATCTCTCATATCTGTATACCATATAGATAAATCACCAATTACTTTAGCATCATTTATTACCGCTAAGCTTAACATTCTTTCCTTTGTGAGTGCGCTATTCTCTAGTTTTTTATTAAACTCTTCCTGCATATTTTCATGTGTCCATGTATCATGCAAGAGATATTTACATGTATCCTCATTACTAAACATGTTAAATACATCATATAAATCATTACTCACAAACGGCCTAATTGTTAATCTTTCAGTGCTAAATTCCAAAAGAACACCCCTTTAGACAATCATATCCAAAGGGGTAAAGCTTCGCAACTTTTTATAACGCTGCGACTTTATTATAAAACTACAATTTGTTAGAGAAAAAATAGTTCTATACTAGAATTCGTTACTAACGCACAATACCGTTCCCAATCCAGATCAATAGGATAATTATGTTATAAACTCTTATTACAGCTATTGGAACTCCATTAAATAGACATTAAAAATACGTTCTATACTAAGTTACCTTTATTAACCTACCTTGTAATTTAAAACCGTATTATTTATATTATCTTGTTAAACTAAAGTTTGTGAGAAAAATACTAATTTTTTTCAATTGGCCTTTGGTGGCTAGAATCAGATTCAAAAATGCCTTTGAAGTTTCGATTTTGAATACCAATACATAACAAGGCCAAAAAATAGTCCTGCAATTACACAAGAAAAAAGGTTCGCCCAACTGGCATCCATTTCACCAGTGGATAAGTAAGGGAATAGATACTGATTGAAAACCAACAAGGTAAGCCCCATTAGAATTCCGACATACGTACACTTTTTCCTTAAATATTTCATTTTTTCCTTATATTCCTCGTTGGATGCACAATCTGTACTATCCAGCCCTTTTTTTCTCATTCGTAAGGTAATATAAAAAGCGTAAATCATATTAATAACCAAAAGTGCCGGGGTTGCGATTGACAATGTGTTTTGAATGGTGTCCACCACAATACTTACAAGCATTAGTAACATAGATAATGACCATAACAGCATACCCGAAAAAGCTAATTCTCTATAGATTTCCTGTTGTTGGTACTCGTCCCGATTGTCCATTACACCGATAAAGTGATTAAGCATTTTATTCTTCATCATCCGTCTCCTCCCAAAATAGCGTATTAAGATCTGTATTGAGTTCCTTCGCTAATGATATACATAAAGACAAGGAAGGGTTGTATCTATCGTTTTCAATTAGGTTAATGGTTTGCCTTGCCACCCCAACTCTTTTAGCTAACTCAATTTGAGTGAGCTTCTTTCCTTTCCTATATTCTTTGACTTTGTTCAAGTTAACCTCTTCCTTTCCATCACCTATAAGTACAATATATATGACATTTTATGTTTTGTCAATTATATATGACATTTTTTATTTAATTAATTTCATTTTCCGGTCTAACAAATAATGATTTTTCAATAACTGGAGATAGATTTACTTGGGGATGCCCACGTTGTATGAGTTCATATAAGTCTTGAATTATATACATATATTTTCTGGGGTAATAATCATTGATTTTAGTGTGTGTTTTTGCCACTTGAAAGCAGGGTGATGAACATATTGGCGATTTAAGCCAAACAATATTCCCATTATTTTAGTTTGAGCGTCTACCATTACTTTATATAGCATTAACCAGTCTTTGCGATTGAGTAGAGATTCACGATTATTCCATCTGTTTCCTAAATCCATATTTTCTTTGATCATCGCTACACTTAATTCTTTAGGACATTTATTAACTATTCCTTCCATCCTCTTAATAACCCAATTATCACTAAGCGAAATCCCATTATGTACCGCAACTACTATACATTGTTTAATCAAATCTGTATCAAAGGATGACATAACATCTCTAACAATTAGATAGACTTCTGTTATTAAAAGTTTCAAAAATATCATTAATCATAAAAAACTGTAGAGAAAATACACCTACTTTCTCTACAAGCTGACCCTCTGTCCTATTGAAGAACAGAGGATTTAAAATGTTTCTATCCACTTTATTGTAAATTTACGAACTATAAAGTTACTGGACATGAGTGTTTCGAAAAAAATAGTTCTATACTAAGTTACCTTTATTAACCAAATTCGTAATTTAAAACCGTATTTTTTTGTATTATCTCGTTAAACTAAAGCATCCATAAGTACAATAACTATGTGATGCAGTTAGTGTTTAGTTAGTTGGGAATAGCAGCAATCGTTGTAGAAAGAAAAACAAAAAATAACATTGAAAAGAATCGTATTATCGTATTCACATTTGCTAAGCCCCTATTATTGTCCTTTGACTCTTCATGTAAGATAATCATTTGTCCATAAGACTCTGCACCGTATTTAATTAGTAGCCACATTTTTAAAGCATTTTGAAAAGTACTTCGGACAAAAAATAATAATGTAAGCAATTGAAAGCACATAAAAATTCCCTTTGTCATAAATAGAGCTTTACTACTCTTTCGTTCATAACCTTGTAAATAAGCCCATTCAACAGCAAAATAAAGTCCCAAAGGCTTTTTAAAAACAATGGATAACAGAAAAATCACAGCGTACCCAAATCCTAAGTAGACCTGATTCCAAAGCATGCTTTCTGCTGAAGAAGATACTAAATTAACTGCGGTATTAATAAAGAGTGAGCTAATAACGAATAACCCAAGGGTATTAAATTGCTTTTCTACCAAAAAACGATAAATAGTATAAATAAATCCAGGAACAGTCGAAAACAGGATTGCCCAATAATCTCCTAGTATTTCTCTTCCATAGTTCCAAATTATAAAGGGAATTGCAGCATAGCAAATCAAGTCAAGGAGAACTAGCTTTTTATTCATCAAAATCACCTGCTTGCTTTTGACCGAAGTAGTACGTTTGGGCTTTCCCAATAAAACGAATAATTTCAGAACCAAAATCATAAAATCCTAGATCCTCTTCTTTATTCCGATAGATTTTCCATACTTTTTGAGCAAGCTCCCAGTTTCCTTTATACATAGTTTCTACTAGGTTCAGCCATCTGGAAGCTAATTCTTGGGCTTTCTTTGATGCTGGATCTTTATGTAAATTACACTTTATATCTTTAATAAGCTCTTCCCATTTTAATGCTAACTTATCGTCGCTTCCCATCCGAGGTAATTTTTCTATAATTTTTAGTTCATCCTTAGTAAAGTAATTTTTCCGTATTTCTTTTAATAATTTTTCATTATTCTTTGGCTGCAGAAATGTCTTAAAGATTGGCTCCCAATCGTTTGTTCCTTCCACTTCCATCAACCGCAGTATTTTGCGAATTCTTTCTTCTGATTCAATTAATTGTTCTTTTTCAACTTTAATGATTTGTAAACGCATATGAAGTAATTCTTTGGTGGACTTAACTTGGTTGGCAAGTATTTCGTGGATGGTTTCTAATTCAAAGCCAATTTCTTTTAACAAAATAATATTATGTAGTATTAGGGCAGCCTGAGAATCATAGTAACGATGACCACTTTCATCAACTCTAGTTGGTTTTAACAAACCTATTTCATCATAATACCTTAAAGTCCGAACGGTAATATTGTTTAGTTTTGCCAGTTTTCCAATTGAATACATGTATTGAACCTCCATCACCTGTATTATTTATCATTATACAGGCTTACGTAACGTGAGGTTCAATCTTTTTTTGAAAATTACATTTATTATGTCTTGTTAGAATTACAATATTTAATAACATCCTGAAGGGAATACTTGGGAGGGAGAAGATATCCATCAACATATCTTGAAAAAAATAGGCGATACTTGAAAGCTTAGGACTATTGTTGCTGTGATTTCAGTCGCCTCCTTTAATGTTAAGCTCGATTCTGTATTAGAAAATTCCCTTATCTTATTTTCAATAGTTTTCTTTTCCAGAGACACAAACAAGAAAAGTACATTATTAGAAAGATACTGACATTTAATTAAAAGGCAATCATAGTGGTGTAATATTCACATATACAGATGTTGTTTGCTAACTGCAATTTGGATTTAAACCCGTATTAAAATACGATGTGAGGAAATCGTATGATTATTATATTCTTTAAATCCTCTCCTGCTGGAATGTTTCCTTTAAATCATTCATTTCTTCATGGATGCTTTCCATTTTTAACTAGTGCAGCTGCAGTCACTGCTGCTGCATTTTCATAATTATATTTATAGTAAATTTTGTGCTCTAGACTAGCCCAAAAATTCATGGCGATGGTGCGAATAGTTCCAGGCGTCTTGACTCGAGATTTTGTTCTATTGGATTATAGTCATGAACAAAATGAAAGCCTTGCTTTAATATACCGATTTTTGTATTCATTTCGTCTAAAGCAAATTTATAAGACATCATAAATCATGTGAACTCTGTTTTTAATTCCTTTAGCTGCTTCACATCGATAGGGGGGTTATTCCCCCCCTTTGTAGTATCCTCTCTTATTTAGCAAGTTAGTGTGTAGTATCATACTCATTTACTAGGCTACCCTCTGTTGATTTATTTTTTTCCGATTGTAAATCTTTTGGGTAATTTGTGGGGCAAATTGGAATAATATTATCCCTATCATTGCTGATAGTAGGATGAATACACTGCTGAATGCTTTAATAGGTCCTACAGCAAGAGCAGCAATTATAATGGAAAATTCCCCCCGCTGGGTCAAAGAAAGACCTGCTTTTAAAGAGACGCGTTTTGACAAGCCGTACCATTGACCACCAAAAAATCCAACCAAAATTTTGGCAGTAATTGACCAAATGAGGACAAGAATAAGCAAACCGACCATCGGTATTCCTTCACTAAAGCTAATTGTTGTACCGAAGTAAAGAAAGAACAGCGGCAGGAGTAAGTCTTTAGATTGCACCACTATTTTTTCTAGCTCATGTGTTCTTCGTACTTCTGCTAGCATAATTCCGGCTAAAAATGCTCCAAGTACTTCTGATAAATCAAGGAATAGAGCTAAACCACCATAAGCTAGCGCTAAACCGACGACAAATAAAATGAAAATATCTTTATTCATATGACGATCGAAGAATGGCCCAAGTTTGCTGAATAGAAAATACCCTAGTATTATAGCTCCAGCTACTAATGCAACTACTTTTAATAGTAATATAGACATGGACATGGTTGTAATAGCAGCACCCGCAGTTATTCCTACGAGGATAGCCACTAGAATTGGCGCTACTAAATCCTCAAATATAAGAAGGCCTAGCATAAATTCTGATTCTGGATTTGCTATTCGCTTGGAGTTTTCTAACATTTTGGCTGTAATGGAAGAACTGGTTGTATAGACAACACCACCGATAATTAAAGATGGGATGATATCTACACCCATCACAATACAAAGGATTGTTGTCACACCAAAGCTTAGTAGTACATCTAAAATACCAGCTTTCATTACTTTTTTGGTTACATTTAATAACTGTTTAATAGGGAATTCCATGCCTAACATGAAAAACAAAAGGACTATTCCAACCTCTCCGGTAAAATGGAGGAGTTCGTTACCGTATAAAAAACTACTGACAACAATTCCTAATAATATATAAATTTATACAACAGGAATTTTTATTTTTAAACCTATGAATCCTGTTACAAATAGGATGAGTAGAACTAAGCCAGCACTTAGAAGTTCAGGTATTTCCATAATCAAGTATCTCCTCTTTCAACAAGATTCAAAAATTCTTCGATTGAGTCTTTTTTCCCAACAATCATAAGTGTATGATTTTTTTGGAGAGTCAAATCCTTTTTAGGACTTACGTCGAACTGCTCATCGTGAAACAAACCAACAACTGTAGACCCTTCTGGCAGTAATTGCTCCACGTCAAAATATGTTTTTCCCTTAAAAAATGGTTGCTTTTTGATCTCGACCCACTCAAAAATAACTTGATTTCGAAGAAGCTGTAGTCGATCAAGCTTTTCATTCATCTCTGGTTCCAAGGTTGCATTTAAAAATTGCGCTCCCACTTGTTTTGTTTCCTCTGATGAAAGACCAAAGGTAAAAACAGCTTCATCATCATCTGCATCTTGATAGAAGTATAATTCCCGTTTACCTGAATGATATATAATCATTGCCATCATTTGATTTGCACCATTTATAAACGAAAGTTTTTTTCCTATACCTGGTAAATTAGTCAATTGTGTTTTCATATTCTGTTATCATCCTTTTCAATTGATAGATTGTAAAATAAAGTTCCAACATCCACTTCTAAAGAACATAATAAATTTTATTAACTGTAAAATAGCGATTAATGTACTAGCTACATTTAATACCTTTCCAACTCCCCTTTCTTTCTATTAGATATCTTTCCCAGCACAATCTTCTTCGCCCTGCTACTTGCATTAAACTCAACTGGTAAGGTTAAGTACAGCACCGGAGAAAAGAGCAATACCAAATCCTATTAAGTTCACCCAATCTAATAAGAAGCCCCAAATAACGAGAATCGGCGCCAATTGCGAACCTAGATTAGCAACGGAACGAGACGATTACGTAACACAAGCGCTGGGTAATTATATTTATGTTGATTGGTATGACAGCTTCGTGGGCGGCAACAAATAATGCAGTAATGGAATTATAATTTTAGATAGGCTCTGATAATCGAACCATCTTTGCTGTTGGATCATAATGATCAGAGAGGGTACCGTTACGGGATAGTTCTACTCTTACGTCATGTAATCCCTTCTGTCTAAAATTTGCCCGGCAGCTTATGCTCCAGTTAAATTTGATGGGGCTTTCTTTTTTGACATTGCTCAAAGGTTCCTTTTACCTTTGTTTGAGTCCATAGTGCTAATCCAAATGCAATGATTATTAAGAAGTACATTGGATAAAAGAACATAGTAGATTCTTCATTAAGTAACAATTTATAAAACGGTCGGTCAATATTAATATTAACCGACCGGTCATCTACGATTATAATACCTTATTTACTCTAAAAAAACAACAGATTGACTTGCTTCATTTAAAATAATATACTTACTATGACCGTTGGGTCACATCGTGTAATACAGAATGAATATTCAACAGGAGGTTCCAATAATGCAAGAAAAAGAGAAACTGATTCTAAATGCTGCTATTAAGCTTTTTTCTATAAAAGGATTTGAGGCTACTTCCATATCTGATATTTGTAAGGAGTGCGGAATCGCCAAAGGTTCCTTTTACTCTTATTTCAAATCAAAGAATGACCTGTTATTAGAAACAATAGAACAGTATTTCTCTACTATTCAAAATAGGGTGGAGTCCGTTACTGATTTAAATTTGCAATCGAGAGAGCAATTTATTATGGAACTTGCCTACTTTTTTGAGGGTGTATTTGAGCACAAAGAATTTTTTGTTACTTTGGCATTTGAGCAAGCGATTCCTATAAATGATTCCTTAAAAGAAACACTTTATAAGAAGCAAAGTCAAACCAGGGAGTTTTATCGTGAAGGACTTCTATCCGTTTACGGTGATCATGTTACTGATTATTTATGGGATTTGGCTATTATGTTGGAAGGAATATTTCAAGCATATATTCGTATTTTTCTCATCGATGAAGAAAGTTTAAATATTCATATGCTTGCTGAATTCATTTTAAATCGTATGGATGATATAGTAAACGGGCTAGTTAGCAGTAAAGATGCCCCTATTTTAACGGAGAAAGAAATGATTCACATAGCAGATTTAGCTGGCTTTTCATTAGAAAGCAATAATTCAAAAATCCATGAACTTTTACATCTCCTGAAGGAAGAAATAGAAAAACTTCCAAATAACAACAACTATTTAATTTCCCTAGAAGTAGTTGGAGAGGAGTTAGAAAGGGATGTACCTAGAGAGGCAGTTATTCAAGGAATGCTTAATAATCTTGAAGGGATATCTGAATTGGAGAAGTTTGTTACAGAGTTAAAACATCTACTAAAAGGGATCTTCTTTCAACAAAAGTAAAATAATATTCGCAACGGTTTGGGGTCACTTCATTTATTTATCATGGTACATTACATTCCAATTAGTTGAGTTTTATTAAAAGATTAATGAATGCTTTGAAATAAAGTTTAATCAAAAATACCTCTCAAGCCCATACATTACCGTAAATAGGAAGAATCATTTTTGAAAAAAGATTGATCAAAATAGATTCTTCCTTTGTGAAATATTGTTCAATTTTTATAAAAAAGTTTAATCATTTTCCACTTTTGATATTAAACAATCTGCCCGTCCTAGACCCTCTGGCAATACATCAATAAATGCCCGAATTGCTTTTAATTCTGTATATTGCTCTAATACCTTCAAAACATTAATAAAGTCATCATAACTATTGTGAAAATATCTCTATTTTATCGGTAAACAATACAGGTGGATCTGATTCTCCAACATCACTATAATAGCCAACAATTCGTTTGCCTATTTCTAAATCTAATTCTTCATATTCTTTTTGGTTAAGGTGGTAGAACACACCATCCCACTTTCACTGATACAAAAATAGGTTATAACATTTTTCTCCTTACCTTTAATATCTATATGTTTAATATTCTTTCAGAAATCCAAGACAACGCTTGTAAAGCCATTCTACCTTTGTGTAGTAAGTTTGAGAGCCACTTAGATTCTCAAAATTTTGTTAACCAAAGTACGACTAAGAAGGGCTTACATGAATAAAAGCATTGGTGACTTCTTCCTCGACAGACCAATTTGAATAGGCTTTGATTACAACAGCATATCCTTTACCCTTAAAATAGTAAGAAGGTAATAGCATATCTATTGCTTCTATCAACGAAAGTCTACATCTACTAGAATTAATTAAGGCATAGTTATTCCAATATCACTACGATTAAATAGTAATTCCTAAAATCAAAGGAGTTACAAACAGGACATTTTGCTATATTATTTTATTCCTTATTTCCGCGTTTTTTGTCAAAAACTTTCCAACTTTCCTTATTACGATACAAAATGGTAAAAAAACACCGAATTTGTTATGTATATTTCCCAACATTTCAAATTTAACAATATGTTATAATGACATTGAGTAGTCAGACTCCTCTGATTATTATTGCGTGAAAGGAATGATTCAAAGATTGGGGTTATAGTTTAATCGTTTTTTATTTGTAACTACAGGTGATTAATTATTAGAGCATTAAATTACAACGCCTACACTCATAGAGGCAGTGTAAAGTACAATTAATTAACTAATTGTGAAATCCTTCTTTAAGAATTAAAAACTATTAAAAAAAGGAGATATCAAAAATGAAAAAGTTGATTAAAAGGCTAATGGTGGGTTTTATAGTAATGGCAGGTTTAACATTTAGCTTCTCCACGGTACAAGCAGATGATCTACAATTAGGTGATGTACTACCTGATGATATACAACTAAACTCCGCTAGGACAGAAACATATTTGACTCCAAAAAGTTTTACTCAAAAACAGAATTATGAAAAAAAGATTACAGTTAGTACTAATAACAATAATGGGAGAAACTCATTAAAATTTGATCCCGGTGATGGTACAAAAACAAAAGAAAGAATAGTTAGCACAACTCTTTCTCACACCTGGTCCCATTACTGGAAATCACATGGAAACTATACCTATTGGGGACAAGCTACAAATGAAATAGGTGGCCCTGGTCCAACGGTTTATGGCAAGGCGACTATAACATACTAATGGGAATGAATAAGTATGATTAGAATTAATAAAATAAAAACGATGCTTGTGATAATGGCTGTGTTAACCATTACGATTAGCACAGTCTCTTATACTTTATCAATATTAGCTAAAGCAAATGAGCAGGTGACACAGAATATAACAGACTTTTCTCGGGGTTCCTACGATATCTTGATTCGTCCGCCGCATGCAAAAACAGATCTTGAACGGCAACTGAATCTTGTGGAGGAAAACTACCTAGGTATTGGTGATGGTGGAATTTCAATGGAAGAATGGCAAGAAATAAAAAATCACCCTCAAGTAGAAATAGCAGCACCAGTAGCCTCGATTGGTCTATTCACAGCACAAGAACGTACCTTTATGATGGATAGAAATCCAGAAGATGCGACATATTATGAGGTGGAATATCGAACTAGTGATGGGGTAAATACCTATGCCTCGGACAAGGAGTACATCTATGATTTTGGAAATAAAGGAATAGATTCGCCGAAATATCCAACCTCCATTGATTTACTTAATAATTATCTAGGTAATGATGTTGCGGTATTTAGTTTTCCAAAGTCCTACCATCAAGTAGTTGCCATTGATCCGGAAGAAGAGGGGAAACTCACTGGATTTGACTTTACACCTTTAACAGAAGAACCCTATCATACGAATTCCTATAAAGAAAGCAGGTATTCAACACCAGTCATGAGTTTACAAGACGTTTCTGTACCAGTTACTGTTCAGTTTACAATGGATGGGTTAAAGGATATCACTTCTGAAGAACTAGAGGTATTAGAGCAAAAATTTATTGCGGGGCAACCCATTGCCACTCTTGCTGAGGACCCAACTCTTTACTTTCATATCCTTGATCAACATATTCATACGAAAAAGATGTTGAAAGAAGAGAGCTACGAGCTTGTACCAAATGCCGGCCATTCACCTTTTCTTAGTCATAGGCTCAAAATTAATGACAATATGACGACGTTTAGATTAATTGAAGGGATTGACGACCTTGAGGAGGATGAAGGGTATGCTGAGACTTATGATGTGCATAGTCAACGGATAGGATACCTTCTTGAGCCTGTTATCTATGAAATAAAGGAAGATAACACACTATTCGTAAAGCAGACTGGTGTGGATAATGTGTATAAGGTCCCAACCTATCGCAACCTGGAAGAAGTGGAGTTATATAAATTAAATAAAGATAGATTATATGAAGCGGAAAATGATGAAGAGTATTTTGGGCTAATTGAAAATGGCACGTTTTCAATCAAAGAAAATACGGAGTCACTCGCCTCAGCCCCCTTAGGTATTTATGGGCGAGAAATGCCTTACCTAGCATCCGATGAATCTATCAAACTACAACCAACAGCTGTGCCAGGCAGCTTCATCACAACCCCTGCACATGGATTAATTGCGATAGAAGAGGCTGAAAGGGTGAAGAGCGATGCGCCAATTGATGCCATCCGTGTAAAAGTAGCAGGACTTACTGGTTATGATAAGAAAGCCGAAAAGTTAATTGAGGAACTAGCCAATGAGTGGAGAGAACAAGGATTTACTGTTGATATCGTAGCCGGGGCTTCTTTACAGGACCTAACGGTAGATGTAGAAGGGATCGGTCAAGTTGTTCAATCCTTTACGACACTTGGTGCTGCTGGCACAGTCGTATCCAGCTGGAATATGATGCAAGTTGTGTTAACGGTTCTCTATGGATTGGTAGCTTTAACATTTGTCGGGTATACGTATTTTATTGTATTGGCTGATAGAAAAAACGACGAGCAATTACTCGCCCATTTAGGTTGGTCTGAAAAACTTATACGTAGCATTCGATACAAAGAATTCTCGTTCGTTCTCGGTATCCCAATTGTCCTCGTTTCCATCGGATTTATAAGCCTTGGAATATGGAACGATCAGTGGCTGCCTTTCATTATTTCCATTATTGTTAGTGGAGTTAATGTTTTATTATTTTTAATAGCTGACAAAATGAAAAAGGATAAAGTACGTTTAATTAAGAAACAAGCGAAGTCGGTTACTATACAAAACATTCGATTCTATCGAAATAATTTACTTGCATCTAGTATTCAACTTTTCTTCATGGCAATTTTAACTTGTTTTCTACCATTCTTCTTAATTCAAAATGTAGAACGAACGACCAAAACAAGATTAGGTTCTTTTATTCACGGTGAAATAGAGGGGATATTCTTTTTGGTTATCATTTTATTATATGTACTAAGTTTAACCACCGTCTTTCAATCATTAAATCGCATGTGGAATGCACGAAAGTCAGAGATACAGCTATTTCAAATTCTTGGATGGGGTAAAAAGGCTATACAAGGCTATTTTCAAAAGGAAGTTCTTATTTGGGCAGGACTCTCTACTTTGGTTGGTTGGATTACAAGTTTAATCATTACAATCCTAGTAACAGAAATTACAATGATGACCGTTCTTTTAGGATTTGTAGGCTTCCTGATTATTTTGGCGGCTACAATAATTGGATCGACAATATCATTGTATCGTGTGAATGTAAGAAGGGGTGGTAAAATTGCGAATCGAGCTTCATAATGTGAATAAGTCATACGAAACACAGGTTGAGACCGTACATGTTTTAAAGAATATTAATCTTGTTATTGAATCTGGGAAATGGCTGACGATTACCGGTCCATCTGGTTCTGGGAAAACAACGTTATTACGTTGCTTATCTGCGATTGAACAAGCGGATTCAGGGGAAGTTTTATTAGATGCGTTAAATCCTAAATCCGCCTCAGAAGAGGAAAGACGTAAATTCCGAAGAGACCATATCGGATACGTTTTCCAGGACTTTCAATTATTTGAACAGTTTGACGTCCTAACCAATGTGGTTGTTCCTCAACTACCGATTAAATCAAGGAAAGATGGCGAAAAAAGAGCAAACGACCTACTCCATTTGGTCGGCCTAAATGAAAGAAATCACCATATGCCATCTCAATTATCAGGGGGAGAAAAACAACGTGTCGCAATTGCTAGGGCATTAATGAATGACCCTAAACTGATTCTTTGTGATGAACCAACAGGAAATTTAGATGTCGATAATCGAGATAATATTATGAATTTGCTTAAGGATATACAGAAAAAAGGAGTAACCATTATTCTAGTTACCCATGACCTTGAGTTGGCCAAATACGGAGATTTACAGATTGAGTTAAGGAACGGAGAATTATCAAGTAAAAATATACCCGTTTTATAGTTAGTACCACTGTATATTTGTAAAGTTTGATATCTATAAAATAACATACCACTGATATAACATTTGCGATTTGGGACTCTAACCCTATATAACGTGCGCATGCTTGATGAATGACTCTGTCTTTGACTGTAGGATTTCTACCCTTAATACAGGTTGAGGTCGATACTTTCTCTGGCGAATTTGGGAAATTATATCATTTTTGTTTTTCAACATATAGAATCCAATTTCGTCGACAGTCATTCCATCCACACCAGCTGCGCCCTTATTTCTTTTCACCTGCTTGAATGCTTGATTCAGATTGTCGTAAGTATCTTCTGCAGTATCCTTTTGAAGGCGATTAACTAATAGCCATTCTATGTCGATAGGAAAATTATTATATATAGAAATAATTGTATCAATTTGATGGTTTATATTTATCCTTTTCAAGTTTACTTAATGTACCCTATGATACACCAATAATTTTTGCAAAGTCAACTTGATTAAGCTTATTTGTTCTTCTAAAATAGTTTATTCTTTCCCTAATGTCGAGATCGTATTTCGTCCTTCCAATAACTCCTAAATTATTGGAAGGACGAAATAAAGTTTACTTTATAATTCGAAAATGTTATAACAATGAATTAGAATATTGTTCACCCTGATACACCATTGGTTTGAATACAGAATAAAGATTACGACAAAATCAAATATAATTTTAATACCATATTGTATTTAACTTTGTTAGATTACGTTTCAATAATTGTGAAGTAAAAAACTTTTAAAAAAAGTCCCCGAATAGCAACAGTTACCACTCGAGGACTTTTATTTTAATGACAATATTTAATTCTATTAGCGACAAGATTAGTTATAGCCCACACTACAACAAGTGTTACATGAAAAAATAGTTTTATACTAAAATGCGTTACTAACACACAAAATACCATTCCCATTTCAGGTCGATGTCATAATAAAGTTATAGACTCCTTTTACAATTTTTAGAATCCCTTTATGTAGACATTGAAAAAAATGTTCTATACTACGTTAGCTTAACAAGTAAACACTAATTTTCAACTATCTTATTTTCTGTTCCGTTTACAATTCTCTTTACATTTTGTCGATGTAGAATGATTATTGACACGCTTATTAGTAGAGAAAGTGCTATGATAACTTTATCTTCAAATATAATACTATAAATGAATAATGCTATACTAGCCAACATTGAATTTAGTGATACATACGTAAGCGTAAAATAGTCCACACCTATTAATCAGATGCGGACTATATTACGCTTACATCCGTTATCATATAAAGGGCACCTCTTCTGTATGATAATTGTGATTCTCGACAAATCAACATATCAAAGAATATTTTTAGTAAGAACTGTATTTAACCAAACTATCTAGGTGCGAAGGTTGAGTAATTACAGAAAGGCACAATAAGCAGAATAAGTCTGCTTATTGTGCCTTCTTTCCGTGCAAAACTTCCGATTGTTCTTTTAAAGAACCGTCCCCATGCTTACTCTTCAAACCTAATCAAAACTCCATATCCAAAGGTTCTAGTTTTCAATACTAACCCATAATTTTCTACATCTTCAGGTACTTTAAATTCTAGAACGGCACGCATTTTTCCATCTTCACGTTCAAGCAACCATTCTTCGTTCTCCCAGCCTTCTACTTCTAATATGGTAACTTTTTCTGGAGAATAGGATTCTTCACCATGAATTAGTGTAAAGTTGCGCTTTGGATGAATATCGTAATCCGTATCACGTACTTCAAACGTAAACTCAATTGCGACAGCTTTCATTCCAGATTCAGCTATAGCTAACGTGCTCTCCACTTCTTTTGCTGCGTAGAATAACTGATTACCCCATCCAACATCTTCACTAGTTTGACTAGAGTTAAACTCGAACAAATAATCATCAACACCTATTAGGGTAATCTCGTCATCCGCATCATCAGTGTTTACATTTTGCTCACCCGTATCCTTTGGTTCCGTAACCGAAACTTCTCCTTCTGTTGGGTTGAATGCATGCTCAATTTCACTTGCCTCTTTGGCTTGTTCAATATTAGGAGCAACCTTGATCATCGTCATCAAAAAGGTCCCCACTAATAATACAGATGTTGAAATGACGACCCATTTTAAACGTCTTTCCACCGCTTTCCGATTGGTAATATTTCCTCCCATCCCTTGATTTGGAGTCATTCGAACGGCTCGCTCCGCTGGGAAGATTGTTCCAATAATCCCGATTACCACTGGGATTAATCCAGTTGTTAAAATAAATCCAATTTCTTCTGTAGGGAAAGCTCCATATAGTCCCCACATGATTAAAAATGCAAGGCTTAGACCGATTAATGCAGCAAATAATCCACTAAAGACTCCTTCGGCCAAGATTAACCTACGAATACTCCACCTTTTCCATCCAATAGCCTGTAGTAGTGAGATTTCCTCGCGCCTTTCGGATACATTTTGCCACATGATCTCCGCTGTCGTTAAAATGGCAATACTCAAGGATACGAGGATCGCAATATAATGGGCTGGTCCTATTTCTAATGCAACATATTCTCCTAGTAACGAGGTATACATAATGCCTCGTAATCGGAATGTAATGTATAAAAACACAGCCAAGAGCGCCGTTGGTAACGCAATCGAAATAACCGATAAAAAACTTCTCTTCCATTTTCCAATAAAATGGTTAAAAGCCATTCGATTAATTCCTTTTGTTTGAAAAATCCGCTTACTCTTACTCGATATTTCTCCCGTTCGCATTGCTTCGTAAGGGGAAATATTACGGGTTAATAGCATTGGTATGAATGATCCGAACACATATACAATAAACCCAAATAACCCAGTCCACAAGAAACGATTAAAAGATATGGTTGCATCACTCGAAATATAAACAAATCCGAGCATCATCCAAGAAGTTACCGCTACAAAAATACCGATTATACTAGATTCAAAGAATAACAACCGACTCAACTGCCTTGGTCGCCAGCCAATGGAAAGTAATACAGCAAATTCTTTTCTTCTAGCAAGTAAGTTGACAATTCCAGAAGCCCAAACATAGACAATTGCAACAGCAATGACACTGCCAACGACACCGGAAAAGCCAATTTTTGTTTCCTTAAATATTGAAATGGAAGAACCTATATTTACCCATGGTTGCTGTAACCACCCAATGTCCTCCCCTCCATTTAATCCCGGAACATAAGAGAGTGCTAATTGTGGGGATGAACCAAGCGTGATATCTGTTATAAGCCCTGTTCTATTCTCAATCTCGCTAGCAACTTGTTCTAATATTGCTTGACTTTCATCACTTAAATCCGCAACTCCTGCAACTTTAATGCGGATTGCCGAAATCGGCTTTTCACCAAGTATATTTGCAGCTGCCTCTATCGTCGTTAACATTCCCGGTGGGTCTGTTAAAAAGCTATATGGATCCCCTGTAGGCTTTAATTGTTTTGGTGGATTGATTGGATTTCCATTGACGTCCATGACATACTCAGCGCTTGCCGGACGATAGGTTTCCATTGGCAATTCCGTTGTTGGATCCATCGAAATTGCTAAATTACTGGCTTCGTAAAATCCTATCCAGTTAGGCTTCATACGTGGTTGATCCAAGAAGTTCTCTGCGATTAATATTGGCTCTCGAAATGTGTCCTTATTCTGATAGACCCCCACAGCATCATCACTATTTTGGAAAGGAACGACTTGATAGGTATACGGCCATCGATCAGCATAAGGACTTGAGATTTCTTGATACTCTAGTGGGCTCGGCTTAAATACAATTCCTGTAACATCTTCATCTACTTGAGTAATAATTTCTAGTGGATCCTCATCTTCACTCTTTTCCTCTTCGTTTTCCTCTAATACGATAACTTCTCCCGTTTCCCAGTCTACTCCAGTCATCCTGTTAATAAATGAATGGAACGTCTCTTTTCCAGTAATGGAAAATGTATCGACTACTTCACCACTTAATGTGTCCAGATAGTTTTCTCCGCCATTTTCCTTTACTTTTTTCATTACGGCATCTGCATTCTCTTCATTAATTTCGATGTCCAACTTTTCAAATGTAATATGTTCCATTTTATCCACGTAGGCTGTTTGATTAACAATAATCGGAATTTCGTGGTATCCTTTCCCTTCATCGAAATAATACGTATCCGTATCACCAAAATACCTACTCGTTCCTAATTCAATGATGGCTTCATCTAATCCAACTAACTTCGCTTCCTGTTCAGGATCAATTCCAGCCAAAAGGGAATGGCCATTAACTAATAAATCTAGATATGGGGCAGCAACCCCATATTCCGACCCCTTATTCATAAGATCCCATACATTAATTGGGAAGTAGTAATTATTTATTGCTGTTTCCTCACCTATTCCATTATTTACCGTTGTCTTCATCATTCTTCTATAAATACCTGGCTCAGATAACTCAACTTGGCCATAATTGACGGAATATGATGCATATCCAATCATCGCAATCGGAGCTGCAACCTCTATACCTGGGATAGTTTTAATCGTTTCATATTGTTCAAGACTAATTCCCCCACTTAAGCCACTTAAGTAGTTTGGTTCTAATAACTTCTTCTCCTCTGTAATACTACGAGTTCCTTCAGGTCGAACCACAATATCGTATGATGCAGACCAACGCTGTTGCAGCGTATCCACAATGGTTCCTTTGTTCGTTTCTGAGAGACCAATTAAGTAAGTTAAACCAGCACTAACAATAAAAGCTCCGATAATAAGTAGAATAAACCGTTCCTTCCGCCTCCACCAATTCTGCCAAATAAAGCGAATCATGAAGTAACACCTACTTTATCGGAAAGTACCACACCATCCTTCATGGTGATGATACGATTCGCTTTGGCTGCTAAAGCTGGGTCATGGGTTACGAATAATACACCACAACCTTCTTGTTCATTTAATTCTTTTAATAAATCATAAATCCGTTCCCCTGTTTCTGTATCTAAGTTACCAGTAGGCTCATCCGCAAGTAACCAGCTTGGTTTATGTACAATTGCACGAGCAATGGCCACTCGTTGCTGTTGTCCACCTGATAATTGAGATGGAAGTGAATTCATCTTATCTTGAAGCCCTACTTGTTCAACGACTTCTTTTGCTCGTTCTAATTTGTTGTATGGAACTTTTCTGGAAAACAATGGAGTAAGTACATTTTCTAATGCAGTTAATGTAGGAAGTAGATGAAATTGTTGAAAGATAAACCCTATTTCTTGGAAGCGAAAGTCTGCTATTTTATTTTTACTCTTTTTTAAAATCTCTTCACCATCATAAGTGATTGCACCTTCGCTAGGCTTGTCTAGGGTACCAAGAAGGCTTAACAAAGTAGATTTCCCTGAACCAGATGGACCAATGATCGCCGTGAATTCCCCTTTTTCAAATGCTAAGTCAACATTTGTTAAAGCGATTGTTTTTGTACCATCACCTTTAAACGATTTCTCAACATGTTGACATATTATCTCTTGTATCAAATTGCTCCCCCTCTTTCATACATAATCTTTTTCTTATTTATTATTACATTAACTATATTACAAAAATATGTCAATTTATTATTTTAACTTTTCGGATAATTAGTAGAACATCTTAAATGGAAGGAGTTAACATTTTACAATTCTAATACGGGCTCAATTAAAGTTTATGTTAATGTAAGCTAAAAAACTAGAACTTCCAATTATCTGGAAGTTCTAATACGTAATATAGCCTTATTCAAAATATCCGTTACGTTAAAAACGAGAGTTTGTTTGTAACAATATGTGAATGAATAAATTGCATATAAACGAATACATTTAGCTTAAGAAACAAGTTAGGTAATTGCCAACATTAGTCTTCGATATTTAGGTGTTTTTCATTCTTTTTAATCGTCAACATATGTTGAATTTGAAAAACTAAACCATATGGAATTCCAATTATCAAAATAGCCACGCTAAATATTCTGTTAAATCCATTTTTACTCAAAGTTACAATATAAAAAGGGATAAAGTTTATTACTCTATCCCTTTAGTTACTTACCAACTTTATTTGTTACTTACCAACTTTAATTGTGATTTCCCATCTTTATTTGCAATTTCCCAACTTAATTGTAAATTAACACAAGATTTCCAACTAAAATCTATCCTACTCCACCGTAACACTCTTAGCCAAGTTACGCGGCTTATCAACATCCGCTCCACGGTGTAGGGCTGCATAATAAGCAATAATTTGTAATGGAATTACTGTTGCAAGTGGTGTTAATAATTCATGTACAGTCGGGATGACAAATGCATCATCATCTTGCTCAAGACCCTTCATGCTAATGATAAGGGCGTTTGCACCACGTGCCACAACTTCTTGAACATTTCCGCGAATAGAATAATTAACATTCTCCTGTGTTGCAATCGCAATAACTGGTGTACCTTTTTCAATTAATGCAATAGTTCCATGTTTTAATTCTCCACCTGCAAAACCTTCTGCTTGGATATAGGAAATTTCTTTCAGCTTTAATGATCCCTCTAAGGAAACAAAGTAATCCAAGCTACGACCAATGAAGAATGCATTACGAGTTGTTTCTAAATAATCTCTAGTTAGCTGTTCAAGCTCTTCTTTTTGTGCAGTTAATACGTCCATCGCATTAGCAACAATGGCAAGCTCTTGCATTAGGTCAAAGTCTAATGTAATACCTTTAGCATGCGCCGTATCTACAGCTAAAATTGCTAATACTGCAATCTGTGCAGTGTATGCTTTTGTAGATGCAACCGCAATCTCAGGACCTGCATGTAGGTGTAATGTGTAATCCGCTTCACGAGAAAGGGTGGATCCTGGCACATTGGTAATCGTTAGTGCTGGATATCCCATTTCTTTAATTTTAACTAGTACCGTACGGCTATCTGCTGTTTCTCCACTTTGAGAAATGAAGATAAATAATGGTTTTTCTGATAGCAATGGCATGTTATATGAAAACTCACTAGAGACATGTACCTCTACTGGAATCTTCGCGATTTTTTCAATTAAGCTCTTGCCCACAAGTCCAGCATGGTAGCTAGTTCCAGCCGCAATGATATAAATGCGATCACAAGCCTTCATTGCTGCACGGATGTCTTCATCCAATTTAAGCTCATTATCTTCGTTTTGATATTCTTTGATAATTTTGCGCATAACAATTGGTTGTTCATCAATTTCTTTAAGCATAAAGTGTGGGTACGTACCTTTTTCGATATCGCTCGCATCAATTAATGCTGTATAAGGAGTACGCTCTAAAACCGTTCCATCAAGCTGTTGGATAGATACAGATTCACGTTTTACAATAACGATCTCTTTATCATGAATTTCAAGATATTGATCTGTTACCTTTAATGTAGCCATAGCATCACTTGCTACCACATTAAACCCTTCACCTAATCCAACTAATAAAGGACTTTTATTTTTAGAAACATAAAGTGTATCACGATCTTCATTGTCGATCATCGCAATTGCATAAGAACCCTTTAATAGCTCCATTGCTTGGCGGAAGCTTTCTAACGTACTTTGAGTTGTTTCATAAAACTTCTCAATTAATTGGACAATAACTTCTGTATCTGTCTCACTCTTAAATGTCACATCTTGTAGATATTCACGCTTTAAATCCAAATAGTTCTCAATAACACCGTTATGCACAAGCGTAAATCTGCCATTGGTGCTT
Source organism: Ornithinibacillus proteolyticus (assembly GCF_039581225.1). Taxonomy (NCBI): domain Bacteria; kingdom Bacillati; phylum Bacillota; class Bacilli; order Caryophanales; family Bacillaceae; genus Ornithinibacillus; species Ornithinibacillus proteolyticus. The sequence continues at coordinate 105,706 of NZ_JBCPXV010000007.1, forward strand.
TGATGTGGGTGAGCATTGTTAACACTTGGTTCGCCATGTGTCGCCCAGCGTGTATGACCAATCCCCATTGTTGCGTGAATAGACTCATCCACTGATTCTCTTAGAGCAGCAATACGGCCTTTTACTTTGAATAGGTTTAAACCACTTTCATTTAATACCGCAATACCCGCTGAATCATATCCGCGATACTCTAATTTTTCAAGTCCATTTAATAATACTTCTTTAGAATCCTGTTGTCCGATATAACCTACAATTCCACACATTAGTAGTTGTTCCTCCTCGTAGGGGCAACAAACGACCATGAAAGGATTTCATTTAAAATTCTTTGGGGCGTTTTATTGCCCCTTTCTCGTGTTTTTTTAGTCTGTTTATGATGACACTCTACTCTTTTCCTTTGTGCAATAGGTCACCCTATTGTTTTTCGAAAAAAGCATAACGACTGGAGTGTGCAACCGGAAGGCACCCGCCGATAAATCTCGATAACCTTCATCCTCGTCAACTATTTTCTTTTTACCGTTCAGAAAATAGCCCAGGCGCTTTATTATTATTTACCTCTACCCTCCTAACTATTTCGATATTAGTCACCCTATTCTTGGCAGAAAATTCACCAAAGATAAGATACCAACTTATTTTACAAGATATTACTATCATTGGTCAATCATAAACGTTGAAAAAGGTGACATGTAAATAGTATATGTCACAAAAAGTTACTTGTTAACAAGTAAAGGACACATGGATTATCAACTCCCATGTGCCCTTCATTTTTCTATCCTTGATGCTTCTCAAGGAAATCAAGCATGACATTATATACTTTAATTTCATTTTCTTTCTTAGAGAATCCGTGCCCCTCATCTTCTAAAACAAGGTATTCGACCTCTCGACCTAATCCTCTTAGCTTCTCTACAATTTGATCTGATTCTTCCTTCACAACACGAGGGTCTTTCGCACCTTGAATAACAAGCATTGGCTTCACCATGGACTCAAGATAGGTGATTGGGGAATCGTTAACAAAACGTTCCTTATCACGTTCTGGATCTCCTAACCAACGCTCCATCATTGGCTTCCAGTGTGGAGGAACAGAGTTGACGAAGGTAAACAAGTCAGACGGCCCAAAGATGTCTACTACCGCTTTGAAATACTCTGGGTGGCGACCATGTAATAGTAATGCCATATAGCCACCATAGCTCCCTCCAACAAGGAACAACTTATCACGATCTGTTATATTATTTTCAAACAACCATTCAATTCCCGCTACACAATCTAATCGCGCACCATGTCCCCAATCTTGTTCCACCAGCTTGACAAAGGAAGAACCATAGCCTGTGCTACCTCGGAAGTTAGGTGCAAATATCGTATATCCTCGATTTAATGCACTTTGGAACATAGCACGGAACATTTTACGTTCTGATGCTTGTGGACCACCATGTGGCCAGAAAATAGTGTGTCCATTATCATTCTCTGGGTTGGCCCGGAACAATAATGCCTCTATTTCCATTCCATCAAATGATTTATAAGTGACGACCTCAGGCTCTACCATATCTTCCTTACTGACACCGAGTACACGATTATTAGTTAAGGCTTCCCAATTAGTACCATCGGTTGATTTGTAAATGTTAAATGGAATTGTTGCCGTACGACCAAGCACATATAAATTGCCAGCTTTTGTAACAACTAATTTTTCCACGACATCAAATGGAGTCGATAGCTTCTCTAATTTATTTGCACCTAAATCATAACGGTATAACATATCTTCTACGCCCTTTTCCGTTACAACGTAAAGGTAGTTATTTTCCTTATTATATTCGATATGATCAATGCTCTCATCGTCAATTTGAAGGACTTTGTCAAACGTTTTAGAATCCAGGTTAAATTTGGCTACATAACTATATTCTTCTTCAAAGTTCGTCGTGAAATAGATATCTTTATCGCCAACAAATACCGGGCCAGTTGCTACATGAACCTTTTCCGGATCTGGTGTTAAATGTACGATTTGATCGCCTTCTTTCACAAACAATTGAATATATGTGTTTGCAAATAGACGCATATAAACGAATACATCTTCCTTCTCTGATACACCTGCCAAATAAGTAGAACCATCTGCCCCTTCATGTAGCAACGTATCTGTATTGTCTTCTAGGTTACGAACACGCGTATTTAAGAAGTTCGGATTTCCTACCGATGTGACATAATAAAGCCGTTTTCCATCATCGCTTAAATGAGCAAAATAGTATTTTTCATTCGGTTCACCCGTAATTAGTTCCTGTGGCATACCACCTTCACTAGGGACAGCGTAAATTTGGTAGTTCTCATCTCCATCATGATCATAACCAGTTAAGACATAACGTCCCTCTGGATCAACCTTAATGAAATTAGCTGTTTGATCCTTCTGAGCAAATAAATACGGATATGTATCTGGAAGATCCATTGCCCATAGATTCATTTTCCCATTTAGGTTTGTGTTAAATATAAGCCGTGTCTCATCTTTACTAATTGCAAAATTATTAATAACATACGTACGCAAAAATTGTTCTACGGTTGGCTTCGGAAAGTTTATCATATTTCTCCCCCTCAATATAAAAACTGTAAATTTAAATTCCTAAGAATAGTATAACGCATTTCTAACAATCTGACAGTTGATTGGTATGCACTGATTGAGTCAAGTATTTGTGGGAGATTTTTAAAGTCCCTTATTTTGTATTGTTTTAATTCCAAATTTGACAACGGTTTCAGATTTATATCTTTCCATCTGTTTCCGCTTTTTTACTTTTTTAAATTC
>NZ_JBCPXV010000070.1:0-10740 GCF_039581225.1 Ornithinibacillus proteolyticus
GAAGTACTCCTCCAGTCTTTTTATGGTTTGTGGTCAACTACCATTATACAAGATTTGGGGAGGTACTTCTTTTTTTATCTCTTAAACCCCTTGATACACAAGGGCTAAGAATTATGAAATTCATTCATTTATAAAAATTGAACATAAAAAGATAAAATTCTATCTGTAAAGAAATAGGAAATGATAGCAGCAAATACAATATAAGGTCCAAAAGGAACTGGTTGCTTCTTCTTAATGATCCCGAATAACATCAAAATAACGCCAATGAAAGCACCAAGCAAGCAGGACAAGAAAAAAGTCATAAGAACCTTTTCTAACCCCAGTACTAATCCTAACAAACCAAACAACTTCATATCTCCTGCTCCCATTCCACCTCTACTAATGATAATAATTAGAGCAATCAAGCTAATTCCAATTATTGCTCCAATGATAGGCGACCACCAAGGTTGAATAGGGTCAATAATTAATAGAATGATAAAGAACGGCAAGAAGAAAAGTAGTAGTTTATTCGGAATGAGCATATACTTTAAATCCGTTACTAATACAATTATCGATAAGGAAACTAATAAAAGCACTTTAATTAACTCCAGCTCAATCCCAATCATCATATAACTAAATGCAAATAATATCCCCGTTAGTAATTCTATAATGGGATATAAAATGGAAATACGTTCACCACAATATCGACATTTCCCTCGTTGGATAAAAAAAGATACAACCGGTATTAAATCATACCAAGACAACGTATGATGACAACTTGGACATCTTGAACGGTCATTTGTGAACGATACTTTTTGAGGCAACCGTATGCCGACAACATTATAAAACGAGCCTAAAACCAAGCCCAAAAGAAAAAACGATATAATAGCAAATAACTCCATTCCATTACCTCCATCTCTAAAACTGTAACGATTATACCATTAAATTAGAAAAAATAGACGATTTAATAAAGTTAGAAGAATTGGCTTTAAGAAGAAAATAAGCGGGGATCAAGCGGAGGGCCAATCATAGGAAAAGGCCTGAGCAATTAATTTACATAGCTACTCAGGCCCTGTTATTTAAATGTTTGCTAATAATACCCAAGCACTGTTTATAATGTTAAGCTCCTAATCACGGTCATGATAGCGATTTTTTCCTTCTTTACTAGCCAAGAAAAGGAGCCTACTAACAGCAAATCTCAGACCGATGAACAAAAAGACAATTGGAGTAGTAAGTTATAAAAATCATTGCAAGTTAGCAAATCCATCCTTACACCACTCCAATTTTCTCCAGAGGGTTATATCACAGTTCTAAAACACTACCTGCTTCCATTACCTTACCCTCACCAGTCTTCAGCCGTTGAACAAAATCCTCTGGATTCTGTTCAATTACTGGAAACGTATTATAATGGATTGGGACGACGGTCTTAGCACGAATCCAATCTGCTGCAACGAGTGCATCCTCTGGTCCCATTGTAAAGTTATCCCCAATTGGAATAAACGCTAAATCAATTGTATACATGTCGCCATACATTTTTAAATCAGAGAATAACGCAGTATCTCCTAGATGATATATCGTCTTCCCTTCGACAGTTAACAGAATTCCTGATGGCATACCTGTATAAATCATCGTTCCATCCTCTTCTGTAAACGCTGATCCATGGAAAGCTTGGGTAAACTTAACCTTTCCAAAGTCGAATTCACGTGAACCGCCAATATGCATATTATGTACCTTAACACCTTTAGTACTTAAATAATCAGCTAATTCATTAGGAGCAATCACTAGTGCATTATTTCTTTTGGCAATCTCAACTGTATCTCCAACATGATCATTATGTCCGTGTGTGAGTAAGATGTAATCAGCCTTCACCTCAGCTGCATTTAAATCACATAATCCATTTCCGGTTATAAACGGGTCAATTAAAATCGTCTTATCTCCAGATTCTACTTTAACAACAGAATGTCCATGATATGATACTTTCATTTACGAATCATCCTCCTAATTGTGTTTACGATATACATTCTACATTTATAGCTAAAATCCTTTTAAAATATAAGAAAAGACAGCATTATAAATGACATGCTGTCTTTGTTTTACCATACGAAGGATTGGAAATCATATAGACTTCGCTTCCCGGGCTTTTTTGATTACTCTTTCCCCATTGCTCTCTTTAATGCTTCTAAATCATCATCTACATTAGAATCAAGTTTTCTAAATTCATCATCTAATGTACGAGCTTGTGTTGATAGATCTTCTGTCGTTTCTGCTTCTGCTTCAAATTGAAGTACTTTTTCCTCCATGCGTTCAAAGCCACGTCTTGACTCATCACCACCGATGGATGACATGCTACGATTAATCTTCGTACGTGTTTTAGCAGCTTCTGCACGTGCTTTTAATGAATCCTTTTTCAGGTTCATTTCTTGGTATTCTTTCTTCATTTCATCAAGCTTTGTTTTAAGTACTTGCGAGTCATTTTGAGCTTGCTCATAGGATTGCTGAAGTAATGTAGCTTGGTTTTCATATTCTTTCTTCTCTTGCAATGCTCTTTTAGCCAACTCATCTTCCCCAGCAAGTACAGCTTTTTCAGCTTGCGCCTGTCTTTTCTCAACCATCGCTTGCGCATCTTCTGCTTTACGTTTTAGAATTTTTTCGTTTGCTATTTGCTTCGCTACAGCAGCTTCTGCTTCTTGGATATCTGCTCCCATATCGCGAAGGAATTGATCTAGCATTTTTACTGGATCTTCCGCTTTATCAAGCATTGCATTTAATTCTGAACTTACGACTGTCTTTATTCTCTTAAAGAATTTAAACATAAGCAACCTCCATTAATTAAAATTTATTGAATGTCTTACCTATAGTACGAAAGAAAAAAGGAAAGGTTTCAATTTTCTTAGTTGTAATTCATTTTTTTTAATGTTTATAATTAGTATAAATGAGGTGAAATAAATGTCTAATAGAATTCAATCTTTACTAAGTGAATTACAAAAAAATCAACTAGACAGTATGCTAGTCACAACACCAGCTAATGTATATTATTTAAGTAACTATTTAACTGATCCACATGAAAGAGTTGTTGCTGTGTATGTAAGTACTACTCTTGATCCTGTACTTATTCTACCAGCGATGGAAGCAGAAGATGCAAAAAACGCTGGTTGGAATTATGCTATGATTGATTATCATGACCATGAAAATCCATGGGAATTGTTCAAATCGTTCTTAGAAGAATCAGGAAACCTACCTGGAACAATTGGTGTAGAGGAAGATAACCTTACATTAAGCCGATACCATAATATTAAAAGTATTCTACCTAATTCTACCATTAAAAATGCACAAGAGCTACTTTCAACGCTACGTGTCATCAAAACGGAAGAAGAATACGCATTACTGAAACGTGCTGCTGAACTAGCTGATTTCGGTGTTCAAACCGGTATAAATGCTTTAAAAGAAGGTATAAGCGAGCTTGAGGTCATTGCCACTATTGAATATGAGCTTAAAAAACAAGGTGTTCAGGCAATGTCATTCTCTACCATGACCTTATTTGGTGACAAAACTGCTTCTCCACATGGTACACCAGGAACAGCTAAACTAAAAAAAGGTGATATGGTATTATTTGACCTTGGTGTAGTTTATGAAGGGTATTGCTCTGATATAACGCGGACTATTGCTTTTCAGTCTATAACTCCGGAACAAGAAAAAATATATAACACAGTTTTAAATGGACAATTAAAAGCTATTGAGGCTTCAATTTTAGGTACTGCAGTCGGAAATATTGATAAAGCGGCACGTGAGCATATTGAAGCAAGTGGATATGGAAAATATTTTAACCATCGAATTGGACATGGTTTAGGGTTGGAAACACATGAATATCCATCTTTACACGGTAATAATACATTACCATTACAAGAAGGAATGTGTTACACAATCGAACCAGGAATTTATGTGCCAAAAACAGCTGGTGTCCGTATTGAAGATATGATTTTCATAACCGAAAATGGCCCAGAAATACTTACAAAATTCCCTAAAGAACTCCAAATCATCGATTAATACGTAAAGAGGTTAGGACAAAACTATCTTAAAGTAAAAACCGAATGATGAGCTACGACCACGCTCCGGAAATATACTTGCGGTTGCTTCCAGCACAGGGGCGACATCTGCTCGAAAAGACCTCGCAGTGTCTTCTTTACCGCCGGGCGGCTGCCTTAGCCTCCTCGTGCTACTTCTTTAGGGGTCTCAACCTTGCCCTATTCTCCCGCAGGAGTCTACGTATATTTCCGGAGCTAGTATCGTGTATCATTCGATTTTACATTTATTTCTTTTAGTTATGTCCCAGCCTCTTATTTTTTAACCTAATAAGTTTTCTACACTTCTATACTCCAAATCATGTGCTGCTGCGACTGCTTCATAGGTTACATAGCCATCAAGCGTATTCAATCCCTTTAATAATGCTGTATTTCCTAGACATGCATCGCGGTATCCTTTATTAGCTATTTGTAATGCATATGGCACTGTTACATTGGTTAAACCAATCGTAGATGTTCTAGGTACTCCTCCTGGCATGTTTGCAACAGAATAATGAAGCACACCATGCTTCGTATACGTCGGATTATCATGGGTAGTAATTCGATCACTCGTTTCAAAGATTCCACCTTGGTCAATGGCAACATCTACTATAACAGAGCCCTCTGACATCGCTTTAACCATTTCCTCGGTCACTAGCCTCGGTGCTTTTGCTCCAGGAATAAGTACTGCACCAATTACTAAATCTGATTCACGAACACATTCAGCAATATTCAGTGGGTTAGAAATCATCGTATTAATCGAAGAACCAAAAATATCATCTAAATAGCGTAGCCTTTCCGGATTTAGATCTAGAATCGTAACATTTGCTCCTAATCCAACTGCGATTTTCGCTGCATTAGTACCTACTACACCACCGCCAATAATCGTTACATTAGCTCTTTTAACCCCAGGGATTCCTGCTAGTAATATCCCTTTTCCACCTTTTGGTTTCTCTAAAAATTGAGCTCCGATTTGAGCAGCCATACGACCTGCCACTTCACTCATCGGTGTTAATAATGGTAAAGAACCATTACTTAGTTGAACCGTTTCATAAGCCAGTCCAATTACTTTTTTCTCAAGTAAAGCACGTGTAAGCTCTGGCTCTGCTGCCAAATGAAGATATGTAAACAATATTAATCCTTCATAAAAATAGTCATATTCTTCAGGTAATGGTTCTTTTACTTTCATCACCATTTCCTGTTCCCATACCTCTTTTGCAGTATCCACTATTACTGCACCAGCTTGTATATATTGGTCATCGGTAAATCCAGAACCGATACCTGCATTTGTTTCAACCAATACATCATGACCAGCGTTTTTTAAGGACATGACCCCAGCTGGTGTAATCGCGACTCTGTTCTCATTATTTTTTATCTCTCTTGGAACCCCAATTTTCATTTGGAACACCTTCCCTGTAATATTGTAAGCACTTCCATTGTATCAAATTTTGTAAAAAAAACTACTATTAATATTAGAATACCGAATATCCAAAAAACAATCTACCCAAAATTCGAGTAGATTGTTTACTTGAACATTATGCCTTTCTATTGTTAAATGCCCATATCCCTTTGTTATTGTGTAATTGATCTTCTACTACACCACTTTGATAACTCTCAAATAGCTGGTTCTGTACAGCGGAAACACCACTTGGGTCTTCGAATAATTTGTGTTTATTTTTATTCTTATTCTTAGCCATGAATTCACCCCCATTGTTAGTTTGTGCGTTTTTCGTCAAGAAAGGCCTGTTTACTTTTACCAAATGAAAGCGTTTTTATTGTATAATAATGGTAGATAAGAAAGGGGAGAGAAGGATGAGATATGAGTATAAACATATATTAGTTGCAATTGATGGTTCTCCTGCCTCTGAAATAGCTTTTAACAAGGCACTTGATATTGTGATGCGCAATAATGCTCATTTAATTATTGCACATGTAGTGGACTATCGTTCTTTTGCCTATGCAGAGTCTTATGATGGGACATTATCACGTAAAGCAGAAGAATATGGCAAAGAGCTAATTCAACATTATACGGAAAATGCCAAAAAAGCTGGTATTAACAATATCTCCTATTGTATAGAATACGGTTCCCCTAAAGTGAAGATTGCAAAAGATATAGCGAATAATGTCAAAGCAGATTTAATTATTTGTGGAGCAACTGGGATGAATACAGTGGAAAGATTTTTAATTGGTAGTGTATCGGAAAGTATCACGAGACATGCTTCCTGTGATGTACTTGTAGTACGATAACCGTTTTTGCTTGAAATCTAACTGATTAAGCTTTAATCACTTCGCACAATAGCTCTAAAAGAAAATAGTGGGTAAACCATCCGCCGATGACTTTACCCACTAATCTTTAGTATTTTTGGTTATTGTGCTAGACGGATAGTATCACGAGCAATCATTACTTCCTCATTGGTAGGAATAACGATAACTTTCACAGGTGAATGTGGGTAACTAATCACTTGTTCTTTACCTCTTGCGGCATGATTTAATGTTGGATCCCAATAAATACCCATAAATTCTAATCCGTTTAATACTTTAGCACGCATCGTGTCACTATTCTCACCAACACCAGCTGTGAAAATAACGGCATCAATTCCCGACATAATTGCACCATAAGAGCCAATATATTTATGAATTCTACTTGCAAACACATCAAGTGCTAATTCCGCACGTTTGTTTGTATCTGCTTGTCCTTCAATATCGCGTAAATCACTTGAAAATCCAGATAATGCAAGCATTCCGCTTTCTTTATTCAGTACATTGATAACCTCTTCTGCTGTTTGCCCTGTCTTTTCCATAATATATGGAATTAGTGCTGGGTCAATGTTACCAGAGCGTGTCCCCATTGTTACACCAGCTAAAGGAGTGAAGCCCATAGAAGTATCAATAGATTTACCACCTTTAATAGCTGCTATACTTGCTCCATTTCCTAAATGGCAGGAAATCAAACGTAAATCTTCAATCGGTTTACCCATTATTTCTGCCGCACGTTGTGAAACATATTTATGGGATGTCCCGTGGAAGCCATATTTACGGATACCATATTTCTCATAATACTCATATGGTAAGCTATATAAATATGACTTAGGTTCCATTGTTTGATGGAAAGCTGTATCAAAGACTGCTACCATTGGAACATTCGGTAAAACTTCCTTAAAAGCATGAACCCCTGTTAAGTTTGCTGGATTATGTAATGGTGCAAGTTCAGAAACTTCTTCAATATCTTTAATAACTTGTTCCGTTATTAAAACAGAGTCATTAAACTTTTCGCCACCATGAACAATACGATGTCCAACAGCATTAATTTCTTCTAATGATTGAATTACTCCAGATGATGTAAGCTTGTCTAATAATAATTTTACTGCTACCTCATGATTCGGAATATCGGTAATTTGTTTATCTTTTTCGTCTACTTCAAATGTAAATACCGCCTCAGGTAAGCCAATTCTTTCTACAAGCCCTTTAGCCTTTACAATCTCTTCTGGCATTTGAATAAGCTGGAATTTTAACGATGAGCTTCCAGCATTAATAGCTAATACGTTTGTCAACTTTGTTCACTCCTGTTGTTATGATAATCTTTAAACCAATTATTCATTTTACTTAAGACATCCTCCATCGCTCTAGTATTTTTCAACGAAGGAAGCTGTACTAGTAATGGTTGTTTCGGTCCCTCTGTATTTTTCCCCTTCTTCTGCAGGATTAATATGAATTTAGCATTTTTCTTAGCTTTAAAAGCACTTTCCGGTAGCTGAATTACCCCAACGATATGGGCATGCTTCTGAATGAAAGCATGCAGCTCGTCCTTTCCTTCACTCTCAAAGATGAAGTTCGGTACCATCAATACTAAATAGCCACCATGTTTTGTATAATTTAAGCTTTGCTCGATAAACAAATGGTGACTGAAGGAGTGACCTTCTTTTGCTTTCAATTCATAGCTTGCTGCACGAATGTCGTCTGGATAATACCCTACAGGTAAGTCCGAGACAATTAAATCTACTGGATCTAATAAGAAGGGTCTTAGGCTATCCTGATGGAAAAATTCAATAGGTGTTTTTTGTAAATTAGCACTAATTAAAGCTAATTGTATTAAAGTCGGATCGACTTCACTAGCGTAAGCCTCAACTGATTGATCTAATTGTGATATAACGGTTGTGAGCATATTACCAGTGCCCGAAGCAGGATCAAAAATACGTAATGTTTCACTTTTGACTAATTTTTGAACGAGATAACCTACAAGTAACGAGACAGCTTCAGGGGTAATCAAATGCTGCTGTTGTGTCGTATCCTTCATTCCTTTTAACACGGCAAACTGAATAGCTTTGCGTATATCATCAGCATGATAATCGTCCAACTGAATGCGTTCTAATGCCGTATTCAGTTTATGTGTGAGGATATCATCCATCGATTCTTCCGGACTCTGATAATAAAGTGTTTCTAATGCCAGAACTAAACTATCCAGATAGGGCTCATTTAAATGTTGTTCAATGACTTGGGTAGTCTCATCCATCCATTCAAACAAGTTTTCAACCTTTGTTTTTTCCATATTATAATCCTCCGTTCCATTGAGACCCGTTATATTGTATCAGATGCAGCACACCCTGTACAAGATAATGATTTAGACAGAAGATTTTTATTTCATTAAAGATTAACGAAAAAAAGTCCCCGTATAAGGTATGACCCCAATGGAATAATCTTTGGAAATCAATACCTATAGCGGGAGACTTTTTCATCCTTTATTCTGCCTGTTTAGCCGCTTCTAGCGCTTTATCGTAGTCAGGATGGTCGGACACTTCAGGAACATATTCAACATATGCAATCTTATCACTGGAATCTACTACAAATATAGAACGAGCAAGAAGACGAAGTTCTTTTATTAAAACACCATATTTTTCACCGAAATCTGCATCACGATGATCAGAAAGTAAATCAAGACTTTCTACATTATTCACTTCACGCCAACGCTTTTGAGCGAAAGGTAAATCCATACTTACCGTTAGGACTTGTACATTTTCTAGCTTTTGTGCCTCTGCATTAAAGCGATTTGTTTGTATCGAGCAAACACCTGTATCAACCGATGGGACGACACTTATTAATTTTATCTTCCCTTTGTAATCTGCTAGTGATTTTTCTTCTAAGTCATTCGTAAGAACCGTAAAATCTGGAGCTTGATCCCCGACCTTTAATTCGTTTCCTACTAATGTAACTGGCTCTTGTTTAAACGTAACATTAACCATTTTCTTCCTCCTATTCCATAGACTTATTTCTATTATAGTAGAATAAAATGGCGATTTCCAAGAAAAGAATCGCCATTGTCTTAAATATCGTAGATTGATGCCTCATCGGATTCTTTCTTTTTATCTCCAGATTGCTTATTTTCATCCACGTCTTTATCCCTCTTATCTCCACTATCCTTCGTTTCATTACTCTTTTGCTTCTCTTTAGAACCTTGTCCTTTACTTTGGCTACTCTCTTTTAGTAATTGCTGAATTTTTTCAACAGCTTTTGGAGCAAAGTCTATTAGCTTTTCATAGATATGCGTGTTTTGATCTAAGTGTACCATTTTAATCCCTTTATGATTTACTATTAAAAAGGCTACCGGTGTAATCGATACACCACCACCACTACCACCGCCAAAAGGGAATACCGCTTCACTACTAGCACTATCACTATCTCCCCCAGATCCGGTGCCAGATCCAGAATCACTTGGTACAAATTCACTTCCACCTGCAGCGAATCCAAACCCTACTTTTGACACTGGAATAATGACACTTCCATCCGGAGATTCAATAGGATCACCAATTATTGTATTGACCTCTACCATATCCTTTAAACTTTCCATAGCTGTCGTCATAAGACCTTGAATCGGATGTTCCTCCATTGTTATCCTCCTTTTTAATTTTCCTTGTCTAAGTATATATTTCCTTGTTCAAATTACTATTTCGTAATATACGTAACCCGGTGTGAATAGCTTTTCCTAATCGGATAGATACAATGCAATCTATTTCAGAATATAGTCCTCTTTGTTGAAAATGGGGTGTGACAGATAGTTTCGGTTGGCAGCTTAGATTAGATAATTCATGAAAAAAGCTAACAACGGTCCCTTTCATCATCCATACTCCTCCAGACATAATCCCAGTTGAAGCGGCATCACCAGTACCAAAATCCGTTCTCCATAATAATTGATGGATGACAATACTTTTCATCATCATTTTGATTATCTTCTTCACTTCTTTGAAGGAAGGGATTACGGTTTGTACGACTTGCTTCATATCTTTGTAATCTTCCAGATCCATTTCTTCGAGCATGTCTAGGATAGACGTTTTTTCTTTTTGAGACTCGTCATTTAAAATCAGTTTCCGATGGATGATTCGTAATCGGATATAATATATATCCACTGTCATAAAATGATTTGTTTTTTGATATCGATAATAAACTCGTATCCTTACATTGAGGATAAGAAGTAGTATTACGATGATACATATTACAAGCGCAGTAATAATCCAAGCCATGCTTCCATCTCCACGATTTAATAACGATAGTTTGCCACAAGTTTCCAATTTTATGCATAAACAAAATCGAGTAGGAGGAGGCGATTAACCTCCGACCTCTCACACCACCGTACGTACGGTTCCGTATACGGCGGTTCCATCTAAGTCCAACGTAACGTTTGATATCTACTAAATAGACTCTTTAGCCCTTG
>NZ_JBCPXV010000071.1:0-10092 GCF_039581225.1 Ornithinibacillus proteolyticus
TTGCCTTCAAGCCCTCCGCACATTCCCTCACGAGCATGCACTGCCTGTCAGCTATACACTTCCGCCACTACGGCGTGTTTGGGACTTTCACCCTTAAGTTCGGAGCGCTGCCAAGCGCACAAAAACAGCTCCCGAAACCGAGAGCTACTTTCTTACACTTTTTTTATCACTTGTCGTTTCATAACAGATGACACGGTTAATACGATTAGAAAAGAAGCGAGCAATATCCTCCCACTTAGCTGTTGCTCTGCTACTGGCTCAAACGGTAATAGTTGCAATACGACCTGTGGAGATAATTCAGCCCCTGCCGGCAAGCATACTTCCAATGCTTGGGTAAAAGTTGTCAAATCCGTGTATGCTTGATACATGATTTCCTTTGAAAATAGTAAAATCCCAGCGAGTGGAAAAATCATCCCTATACTTATGGCATGATAAATAAGTGTCCTTGTCCAATTACTTCCTCGAATAATTGGTATCCATAATAGTAATCCGGCAGCAAATAAAGCGAACAGGTAAAAGTAATTCCCATAGAGGTCCACACGAGCATTATCAAAGATCGGTGGATGGTGATATATGTATAAGGTTAAGAAAAATATACTAATACTTATATAAGGTTTCACTAGGAAAGAAACTATTTTAGTAACCCATTTATTCCTAAGTGCTCGGTCTAGAACGGTTCGTTTCATACCAAGTAACAATAATGGCGGTACAATCAAGCAAAGTAGAACGACTTGTATGATATGAACACTAAACTGAATTCGACCGATAATATTAATTGGACTCCCTGTCGCGATAAATAAGAGCATTAGTCCAAGGAAAAAGCAAACATTCTTCCACCAGGAATGCTTCTTCTCCTGTGGCAATAAAAACAGATAGATAACAGCGGCAAACGAAACGAACAGAAATATTCCTGTATTCCAAAGAGAGGCAAACGGAAATTCCTCTAACATAATGGCAAGCATGTCGAACACCTCTTATTTAGGTTCTTTCCCTCATTATAATGGATAGGAATGCTGGATATTGGTGTGAGATAGTACAACTTTTTGAATGATTGCTACAGTTCATGCTTTACCGCAAAAATCGCAAGTTGGGTACGGTCTCTCAAATCTGTTTTGTGCAAAATCTGGGTAATATGATTTTTCACAGTTCCAATTGAAAGAAAGAGTTCATCGGCAATTTCTTTATTTGTTTTTCCTTCGCCGACTAATCTAGTAATCGTTAATTCCCGTGGTGATAAATCAATTTTCACCGTTTCTTTGGTACGTTTTTGAAGTAAACGGGGCATTACTTTAGCTGCGACTTCATCATGTAGCATTAACCCACCATTCATACAGCTATGGACTGCTTCTAATAGCTTTGTTGAATCGGCTGTTTTCAATAAGAAGCCATTCGCTCCCTCTTTCAATGCTTCTACCACATATTCATCATCATTAAAGGTAGTTAGAATCAATATTTTAATAGTTGGCCACTGACGTTTAATCACTCTCGTCGCTTCAATTCCATTCATAATTGGCATGCGAACATCCATCATAATAAAGTCAATCGCATATTTTTCTAGAATAGCTATTGCCTCTGCACCATTTTCCGCTTCATGTGTCACCTGAATATGCTCGTCTTGCTCTAGAATAACCTTTAATCCCTGTCTTACAATTGCTTGATCTTCCACTAATAATACCCGCCACATATGATTGTCCTCCTACTCCGATGGAATAATTCCGGATACGTAAAATTGGTTTTCTTTCTGATACACATCGAGTCGTCCACCAATCTGTTCTAATCTCTTTTTCATATTGGTTAGACCGAAGCCGAATGTAAATGGCTTTACCTCATAAACGGCATTCGATATTTCAAAGGTGACATCTCCAATTGCAGATTTACCTAATACGACATGGATTTCTCTAGAATAACCATGTCTCATCGCATTGGTGAGGGCTTCTTGGAGCACCCGGTATAAGACAACACTATGATCATTTGATAATGGAACAGTAAGTACACCCTGCTTAATGGTGAACTGAACAACGATTTGACTTTCCGCTTCAAGCTTACGAATAAGATGTACGACTGTTGCAATTCCTTCGCTTTCTTCTGCCTGGAGTGTTTTCACAGCCTGTCTTGTCTCTCCTAAGCTATCCTCTGCCATCTTTTTCAACTCACGATAATCTTCATTTTTCGTCTGGATGGCTAATGTCTCCAGTTTCATAATTAAAGCTGTTAGTCGATGTCCAACTGAATCATGGATATCACGTGCAATTCGGTTCCTTTCCTCCACACGTGCAGTTTCTTCTGCAAGTAGATTCATTCTTTTTAGCTTACGATATTCACTACGTAATTCTTCATAAAGATTACGCTGGTCTTGTAGCATCGTGACGTATTGATTAATGGATAGAAGAAGGAAATATAAAAATACAACCATCACCATAATCGCTACTACATGACTCATTTGAAGATAACTAAGTAAAATGGATAAAAGCAAATTCATCAGGATATATAGCTTTAATTTATTCTCGCGCAACCGAAAAGATGCGATCATAGAAATATAAACTAATAGGATGATTGTTATTAGATTCTCTTCTGCTATAAGTAGCCCATGTAAGAAAATAATTAATGACAACAGGATGTACACATAAATCGGTACTTTTTTTAAGGATAGAAAGAAGAAACTGGCCATCGCCCCAGCAAAACATAAAATACTAACCCAACTATTGGTACTATATTGAATGATCAAATAGGTCCAAAGTAAGACAAATACAATAAACCTACCCCAGAAGTATTTCATAACACCCTACTTTCCTAGCATATAAATTTAATTATATTCTATCATAGTATACTTCTATATTTTGCTAAATTTCGCATTTAGTGAGATAAAACCAGACTACTCATTTGATGTATAAAAATTTGAAATTAGTATTTGTACCACAAATGCAACAAAAAAAGGCGTGGTTCTACAATTCACTACGCCTTGCGAATATATTCGTGTCGAGCAAGCTCCTCCCTATAGTAACAACAACATCTCGTTCCTTCGTCCCTTTCACAACATTATCTAAATAATCGACAATTCATAGGTATTTTGCCACAACAAACTAAATTCTAAGAATATTTTACCATTTCGTAATTATCGCGATACGAGAGCCCTTCTGATGTAGTATAATGAGGGGGACAATACGCTAGGCGTGAGACGATCAGAGTATTGGAGTTACTAACGGCGGCTTCATAAAAAATTCCCCAGGAAAGGGGCTGAAGCTTGTGATTCCAATTGAAAAAACTCTTGAGTTAATGTTAATGTTCTCAACACTAGTATTGTTAGTTGTGAACAGTCGTGAAAAAAAGTAATCACCCTGTCACTTTGTAAGGAACCAGGATAATTACCTTTTTCACCAAGATAGGAAGTCGCCGCAGCCTACGCAATTGTCTGAGTCGTAAGTTGCCGCTTACGACTCTCCCCTCTTTAGCTACGACACTCCCAAAGTCAATTATACAGAATGAGATATGCTACGCACAACACTTTTTTGAAAATTACATTTTTTCCTCAAGATAGGCAATTATTTGCTTCCATTCTTCCATCTTTTCAGGCAATTGTTTATTATAACGACCAGGAACCGGGCTAGAAGAAGGTAGTTTGATTACTGGGATATTCGATAAAGACTCTGGAGAAAAGTACTTCTTTAACGTGTTAAATGACTTGGTACCATTACATGCAATTAACTGTAAGGAAGGATATGCTTGAATGAGACCTGGAAGATCATTAGGCTCCTCACCATAAATCGATGAATCTAAACTCCCTTCTCGATAACAAGCACCAATTGCATCCCAAAGCGCAATATGCTTCTCCCTAAGAAAAGTCAGTTTATCCGCATAGCTAGAATCAGGATTTTCGTCAAACAAACCGTAGATTATCTTCCAAAAATGATTACGAGGGTTCCCATAATATTCCTTGCTCTCCAAGGATAAAACACTTGGCATGGATCCTACAATTAACACCCTAGATGTTTGGTTGATAACCGGTGGTAATCCAACAATTTTTTGTGCCATAACTGTTATACTTCTCCCTTACAAAATAACCGTGCACTTTCCCGTTGTTCATCATTTTTCCATAATTGTAGCTGATCGATCATCGCTAAGGTAAACTCTGGAAATGCAGTCCCCTTTGCAGTAATAAGATTATCCCGCACTTCTAGTCTTTCACCCGTATATTCTGCATCGGCAAATGCGTCCTGAAACATTTCATATGTATTCGGGGTACAAGTGAAACGATTCCCTTTTAATAAGCCTGCTTTACCGAGCAGGGTTGCCGACGCACAAATGGCGGCTATCGGTTTTTGAATACGATTTGCTTCTCGGAGAAAGTGATGGATCCGATTGTCTTCCAACACTTGGGATACACCATCCCCACCAGAAATTAAGATTACATCATAATCATTAGGGTTTGCATCCGCAATGGCTAGCCCTGGATTGGTTACAATCCCCCCTAAGCTTTCCACTGCTTCCCCATCAATTGTTGCAGTGACCACAGTAGCTTTCCCAAGCTTTCTTAAAAAGAATAACGTATGGGCAATTTCAAAATCAGCATACATCGGATAAGCAAAAAACAAAACACGAGTCATTCCCATTCCCCCTATTATATGTAATCCAGTATAAAGTAAATATTCTGGATTTTAAATAGAAATTATAGCATATTTACGAAGTGTCACCTCATCTTAACAAATGCCTATATCACGAAAAAACTTAAAAAGAGATCATCGTTACGATAACGTGATCTCTCGCTTTTACTAATAAGATAAAGAAAATGCAGCAATACCAAGGATAATAAAAAGAAAAAGAAGACCATATATTGCAACTCCAATAATGCTAGTTACTAATCCTGCAGTTGCTAGTCCACGCCCACCATCCTGGGTAACAGCAATTTCTTTAAAACTACTATTCGCTAAAATAATTCCAATTATACCAAGTATTAGTCCTACATATGGAATGACAATCGATAATATCCCTAGCACTAATGCTGCAACAGCTTTCCCGTTTGTTTGTTGTGTCTCCATTTAGATCCCCCAATTCCTCATTTATTTTAATGGTTTACTAATTTAAATTAACAAAGTTCTTCCTATATGTATAGATATTAATTCTCGTTCCTTTCACAATAAGCATCCAATCTAGTATACTTTACTATATACTAAATTATGTCAGATATATATGGAGGAAGTCAATGACCCATTCACTCGTATTAGCATCTACTTCACCACGCAGAAAAGAGCTACTAAAACTAGTAAACATTCCCTTTGTGATAAGAAAACAAGATGTAGATGAATCTGTCATTCAAACGGATAATCCAGCATTAAGAGCGAAACAGCTTTCCTTACATAAAGCAAAGCATGTGCCATTTATTGATTCGAATGAGGTAATTTTAACAGCAGACACTGTCGTAGCCTTCGAAGGAACTATTTATGGGAAACCGAATCATCACGAAGAAGCATATGAGATGCTTTCACGTTTAAGCGGGAATGTACATGACGTATATACTGGCGTAACCATCCGCTCACAGGAAAAAGTAGTTTCATTTGTGGAAAAAACAATGGTAGAATTTTGGCCGTTAACAGAAGAGGAGATCCATGCTTATATCGCAACTAAGGATGTCTATGATAAAGCAGGAGCCTACGGTATCCAAAGTCAAGGTGCTGCTTTAGTGAAGAAAATAGACGGCGACTATTATAATGTGGTAGGATTACCCATTTCGAGAGTTGTACGGGAATTGAAGGAATTTAACATTAACGCTGTATAAGAAAGTAGTAAAGGTTACTATATTTGCTAGGCATCCAAACGGTGTGTAGTATTCTCAATCGGTGTAACAATGAAGAGGACCAGGATGCTATATTTGTGAAACATGAAAGAAGTTTTCTCCGTCTTATCCGTAACATGGACTGAGAGGATTGGAGCGTAGATGGATGAAAAAAATAATTTTACTCTTATGTTTATCGAGTGTTCTATCTGGTTGCCAAACAGAAAATAACAGCGCAAATCAAGCAGAAATAATTAATACAGTAATACAACACAAGGATGCTAGTCCTTTAAATTTAAATGCAGACATTGCTACGATTAGTTTTTCAAAAGCAAAAGATGCCAGTCCAATTGTTTTGGAAGAGGCTGATAAGCTAGAGAAGTTAAAGCAAATAATTTCAGGTGCTAAAAAGGAAAAAGCTATCGTAAATATGGCTAACCCTGACTATTATATAGAAGTCATGGATACAAGTAATAACAAGCAACATTTTCATTTATGGATTGGCAAAGAAGGCCAAAAAAGCAGCTTGATGAATACAGATGACACACATACAATTTATACTGTATCAGAAGAAATGATGGATACGGTAATGGAATTAATTAATGTAAATTGATTTGTATGTATTATAAAAGAGAAGCTTTTAAAACCTAAGTAGTTCCACATTATCAGAACCTACTTAATCATAACTGCTTCTCTTTTTATATTATAATTCCTTTTCCAATACGACGACATCCTCTAGGAGGTATTGACTTTTTTGATATGTTTTAGTCGCCTGATCATCCTTCCTAGTTAGATCAGTCATGACTCTCATCATCTGTAGTTTCTTCTAATGCCTTGTCTAGAAATTGTTGTAAACGATCTTGAAATTCCTCGGTTGCAACATTATAAGCCTTTGTATGGCCAGCATTAGGCACAATCCACAGCTCTTTATCCCCACCAGCAGCTTCAAACAATTCATATGCCATTTCTGTCGGAACTAGCTCATCAGCATCCCCATGTATAATGAATAGGTCTCTCGTATTATTCTTCACCTGGTCAATCGCAGATGCTTCCCCAAAGAAATAACCAGCTCTCACCTTAGTAATCATACTTGTAATATCTAAAATTGGAAACGCTGGAATATGATATAAGTGCTTTAATTGATGCTTTAATTCCTCTTTTACTGTCGTATATCCACTGTCAGCAATAATTCCTTTTACTTCATCAGGAAGCTCTTCCCCACTAGTCATGAGAACTAGGGACGCCCCCATGGAATTACCATGTAAAACGATTTGCTCTGCTCCATACTCTTCTACTAATAAGTTAATCCACTGCACATAATCTAACCGGTCATGCCAGCCATATCCCACATAATCGCCTTCACTTTCCCCGTGACCTCTCGCATCTGGCAATAATACATCAAAGCCTTGATCATAATAAAACTTAACCAAATTATCCATATGATCTCGATTCCCACGATACCCATGAGCAAGAATGACCGCTTTTCCAGTTTTCCTATCGTTTTCTAGGTAACCGGCTTTTAATACTAAGTCATCATAGGATGTGATTTGCAAGACTTCTTGCTCCTGCTCCACGTACCACTTCTCCGCTTCTTCTAAAATAGCCAACGCTGTTTCACTTGCACTTGCATTCACACTTTCGGGCTCACTATGTAATTCGATTTCGGTGCCTCGTTTAATACCTTCGCTATAAAAATAATTCCCAGCTACTAGTAAACCAATCACCACAATTCCAACAATACTTCCCAACGCAATACTTATTTTTCTCTTCAATTGAAATCCCCCTGAAATGATATTTTTCTTACAATTTTACCATGAAAAAGGGGGGTCTCCCTATTAAAAGGAGAAACCCCTTACTTTTAAATCCACTCAAGAAATTCTAATCGGTTCCCGAATGGGTCATGTAAATAGAATCTGTTTGCACCTAGCAAATGGTCATCCACAATATATGCTGTATTTTTCTGATCGAGATAATGCTTCATCGCTTCAATATTCTTTACACGAATAGCGGGATGTGCCTTTCGTGCAGGCAAAAACGGCTCTTCTATCCCAATATGCAGATGAATCATGCCATTAGTGAACCAAACTCCACCTCGGCTTTTTAAGTTATCAGGCTTTTCTACCTCTGAAAACCCTAGTAAATCTTGATAAAACAATCGAGCCTTCTCTTCTCCACCTTTTGGAGCTGCTAACTGTACATGATCAAGTCTTTCGTAGTGAAAATCCATACCAATTCCTCCCCCTTTATACTTTCATCATAAGTAATATATAGAATAATTAAAAATACATAAAGCAAATACTTTTTGAAAACTTTTACTTATACCTTAATTTTTGAATTATGTTAAAATTTACTTAGTATCGTAAGTGAGGAGTTGAATTCATTTGAATTATAAAGAGTATTATGTAGAGAATGCCCCACTAATGGTTTTTCTTCATGGTGGAGGAGTCAGTGGCTGGATGTGGGACGAGCAAGTGAAATTTTTTACTACAACGTACCATTGCTTAGTTCCGGACCTACCAGGGCATGGCAAGAGCAAACACGATTCGTTTTCTATACAAGATAGTGCAGAGAAACTCATACAATTAATAAAGAAAAAAAAGAATGATAAACCAATCATTGTAATTGGCTTTTCACTAGGTGCACAAGTTCTTGTCAAAATGCTTAGCATACAGCCCCACTTCATTGACTATGCCATAATCAACAGCGCTTTAACGAAGCCAATGCCCTATAGTGCTAAATTAGTAACGCCTCTCTTTAAGCTATCCTTTCCTCTAGTAAAGTGGAAATCATTCGCTAAGCTCCAAGCAAAAGTGTTATACATAAAAGAAAGTCAATTGGATTTATACTATCAAGATAGTTCAGAAACTAGTCTTCATACCTTTATTCAAGTGATGCAAGAAAATATGTCCTTTAGTATCCCTAATGATTTTTATAAGGCTGACGGAAACATATTAGTTACGGTTGGTGAAAAGGAAAAGAAAATCATGCGCAAATCTGCAAGTGAATTAACCCATGCCAATCCAAATGCTACCGGAATTGTAATTCCTAAAATTGGCCACGGCATCTCTTTAGCAGACCCGACATTCTTTAATGATTTAATTGACGATTGGATTACAAAGCAGATTTTACCCAACCGTGTCAACATTATTTAAAAGCAAAATGACCAGCCTCCTCTCGGAAACTGGTCAGTTAATTGGCATATTCAGCAGCCACAAATGCCGTATTTGTAATAAAAAGTTTTAAACCACCACTTCACTAAGTGGGTGTTTGCAGAAACCTTCCTGTCTTCCGCTACACTATGGCGGCTCGACATTAGAGCTTCAATGTAAAACTCCCTATTATCTATTTAGAGGTTAAAACTTAGTAAAATACGTACATCGTAGCTTGTATATTTATATTACTACGTTCACGATGAATAATCAATGTCAATATCATCCAATTGAACAAAATAGGCTTATACTCCTAGCATATTTTAAAAGATTAATTCATATACTTCACGAAGCTGTTGCACCCGCACATCATCTTGAACATTTTCAGCATAATTAATTTCACGTTCCAGTATTTGATCCAAATACTGGATCTCTTTATCATCTAAATCATCAACAAACTCTCTTTCACTCTGATACGGATTATGCTTTAGCTTCTGATAAATCGTCTGACTTAGCTCACTGTCTTCATAGTTAGATAATGATTCTAGTAAGTATTGTAATGTATGGTCGATTGTCATCACCTGCTTTATTAAATCTTCGTATTCTTCTTCTTTGTCCGATCTTCCAATACAGATTTAGGACGGTGATTGGCAGTTTCCTCAGTCAATCCCTGTGGGTTAACACTTGATGTAACACGCTTTTTACTCCAGTTATCACTTTTTTCTGGCATAAAAGACACCTCCACTAGGTAGTATTTCTAAAATGTTGGGTTTTATCCTACTTGAATTCTGTGGGCGGGATGCAGGTTGCTTTGGGGAGTGGGCGCATCTTTCTCTGGTTTGGGATCATCTGTTTGCGAGATGGGCGCATCTTTCTCTGGTTTGGGCTCATCTTCTTGCGGGGTGGGCGCATCTTTCTCTGGTTTGGGATCATCTACTCGCGAGGCGGGCGCATCTTCCTCTGGTTTGGGCTCATTTACTCGCGAGGAGGGTGCATCTTCCTCTAGTTTAGGCTCATCTACTTTCAAATCTAATAATCACCACAATCAAAAGAGGCTGGGACAAAACTAGCCAGAAAGTAATAAAAAACTGGTTCTAAGCGATTGAAAATTGCTTGGAACCAGTTTTTTGAAATCATTTCCATTTCCTAAACTAGATTTACCCATTTTGGCGGTAT
>NZ_JBCPXV010000072.1:0-9169 GCF_039581225.1 Ornithinibacillus proteolyticus
AATTTAAAAAAGTAAAAAAGCGGAAACAGATGGAAAGATATAAATCTGAAACCGTTGTCAAATTTGGAATTAAAACAATACAAAATAAGGGACTTTAAAAATCTCCCACAAATACTTGACTCAATCATAGATAGTTCATTCATTTGCCTTTCACACCAAAATATACGAAAATGACTTATAAACGTAAATACAAAGGAGTTACATCATGATTCCATTAAATATACTAGATTATTCACTAATTGATGAAGGTAATAGTGCACGAGACGCACTGCTTCAAACAGTAGAATTAGCAAAACTTGCGGATCAATTGGGATATAACCGCTATTGGGTACCTGAACAACACCATGCCTTCTCGATTGCCAGTAGCACGCCAGAAATGCTCATGATGTATTTAGCAAGCCGTACCAAACGTATCCGTATTGGTTCTGGCGGAGTAATGCTCCCCCACTATAGTCCATATAAAGTAGCAGAGAATTTTCGTATGCTGGAAGCAATCCATCCGAACCGAATTGATTTAGGCATTGGCAATTCCCCTGGTGGTAGACTCGTTAATCAGGTTTTAAATGAAGAAAAAGAAGAAAGATTATCTTATGAACAGCTTGTAAAAGATGTCCTGAAGTATTTAGCAGATGATACTTCTAGCGAGCATCGTTTTCAAAACCTAATCGCTACACCTGTTACACCGACAAAACCAGAAATTTGGATGCTAGGTGCAGGTGGTCAAAGTACCAAAATAGCCGCCGAACATGGATTATCCTTAACCTATGCACATTTTGTTAAACCATTAGGTAACGGGATAGACGTGATTGCCGACTACAAGAAGCATTTCCGACCTTCTGTATTTCAGAAGAAACCAAACTCTGCCATTGCCGTTTTCACCATTATTGCCGAAACGAAGGAAGAGGCGGCGGAGTTAGCCCTTGCTTTTGATGATTGGATGGTATCACTTGAAACTGCTAAAAACCCACTATATTTTCCATCTGTGGAAACAGCGAAAAAACAAGAATACAGCTCATTTGAGAAGAAAAAGATTGAACGTACAAGAAAAAAGGCAATCATCGGTGATGCCCAATATGTGAAAGAGGAACTGATTAAATTAAAAGCGTACTATCAAGTAGAAGAAGTAACCATTATTCCAAATTTTCCTGGTGCAGCGAATCGAATGAGGGGAATCGAATTGTTGGCGAAGGCGTTCGATCTTTTAGAATAGGAAAAACAATACACAAGGCAGGTCACCAGGTGTTCAGCATAGATCGCTTCAATAGTATCATCCTCCAGTAAAATAAACTAGGAGGCTATAGAAAATCGCAGCGATATTCTCGAGAAAAAAAGAGATGCTGCCACAGTATTCCAATCTGTGTTAGCATCCCTTAACTATTAAAACCCTTGTCATATCAAAGGTCAAGCTGTTATGTAATGGGGCCCTAGGAGAGATTCAGCTACTACATATCTCCAATCATTAATTAGTGATTTTGGTGAAAAGTACCCCTACTTAGTTAGTGGTAATTTACGTAAAAGCAAGGATTCGTTTAGTTACTATGATGAAATCTTGTTTTTTTATGCCCCAGCCTCAATCAATTCGCGAAAGGAACATTGAAACTGGTCTTCTAAAATTTGGTTAAGGTGCCTTCTATTCACTTTCATCATCTTTTATTCTATTAGTAATAAGTATAACTACTAGGTATACAACTGTTCCAACAAAGGATAGTATCATTAATCCAATGATTGTTGATTCTAATCTATCTATAAGATTTATAGATAGAGCAAAGTAGCCAATTAGCAAGAAGGCATAAAAAACCCACTCAAAAAAGGTGTTAGGTCCTATATCATCTAAATCCTTAGTTTTTCGCTTTCGTAGAATTGTAATTATAATATCAAATAATCCAAATACTACGATAGTTATTATTGTATAACAACCAAAGAATAAAAAATTACCCCAAAAACTAGGATAAAAAGCAAAACTTAAAAAGGGGGTTTGGGATAATAAGAAAAAAACTCCATACATAATAGCAATTGGTAAGGCAACAAATGCTACTACTGCTAAAGTCCCCAAAAGTATTGCTACAGTTATTCCAAATGCTTCAGCCTTTTTATCAATTTTGGTCTCAGCCACATTAATTCCACTCCATTGTCTTAATTTTATCAATTTTATGTTTACTAAACAATAACTATATAGTACCATATTATTTTGGAAAAAAACTATATTTGTAAGGAGGAATAATATTGCGTAAAAAACTACTAAAAAGACTATCGGTAACTTTAGCACTGACGTTACTAATTTGCACTGTCGGCCCGAGTTTTGTACAAGCAAAAAACTACATTAGAGTCATTACCTACACTCCCTAGCGAAGTACTCCATGATAAATTTCCAACTGACATGTTCAATTCTGAAAGTGATACCTTTGAAAAGGATTTAAGAATGAGTAAATTCTACTTTGAGCAACAAGTTGCTCTTCAAGATGACGGTGGGTATACAACAAACGGGATATTAGGTGTAGGGTTGAAAGGTTTAAAGGCCTTTGGAGCTGTTGCCAAAAACGGGAGACATATTTTATCATGGGTACTTAAACCGTTCTCAAAAAATATTCGGATTTTGTTAAAAGGAATGGGGAAAAAATCGGTAAAGCATTAGACAATGCCTAATAAAGTTTCTAAAAACTATGTAATTAAGAAAATAAGAGATGCTGGAATAAATAAAAGTGATGCAGAAATGATAACAAAAATTATTTTCTGGATTATTTAATAATTTGTTTAAATAATTACTTTTTCCTACATATAGCGGCTGGGACAAAACCCCAGTAAATAATATAGAGCGTGGCACTTACCAACCAAAATGGTGAGTGCCACGCTTGTTTTTTTATATTTTACTTTTAATAAACTGAAGGATACCTTCTGATAAAGTTAAAGTAACCACACAATAACCTTAAAGGAGGTATTTCTTATGTTCAAATATTATACCATGAATCAAGTGGTTTTGCCCTTAGAGGAAGTTTACCATATTAAAGTTATCCACAGTAACAGAATTTTATAATTTCCTAAACAAAAAAACTCACAACGCTTGTGGTTGTAAGGCTTTAGCTGACGTCCCAGGAGAGATTCGAACTCCCGACCCACAGCTTAGAAGGCTGTTGCTCTATCCTGCTGAGCTACTGGGACATATGTATGGAGCGGGTGATGGGAATCGAACCCACGACATTAGCTTGGAAGGCTAGAGTTTTACCATTAAACTACACCCGCATTATGTGTATTTATTTACTTTAATAATTACTCACGCAAGTCATGCCCCTGCGTCTACTAGTTTTTCAAGGAAGTACATTCCTCAGGGCAACTCGTAGCTTATTCGGTAGATGTCTTGCTCGTGGCTAGAGTTTTACCATTAAACTACACCCGCATATCAATATCTGTTCCCTTTTGGGTCACAAAAATTATTATATGGAGTTTCAACCTAAAAGTCAATACTTAAATCCAAATTATCAATTTACAAAATATTCAACAGGAAGGGTGCTTGAAATACACCCCCTTCCCATTTCTAATCTAAAGCAGTTGTGTAAGATAATTCTTCTACAATTTTTCCTTCAACCGTTCGATACGTTATAGCAATACTATCTCTTTCTTCCCATTCCAGCACACAATACGTCTTCTCCGTTCGCATTCTTGGTAGTCGTATACTACCCGGATTTAGAAAAAGCTTATCGCTAACTTTCTCCGAACCAGCGATATGAGAGTGACCAAAACATATAATATCTGCATTGACCTCGTCTGCATAGTAGGATAAGTTTAATAAATTCATTTTAACATTATGTAAATGCCCATGAACAACTAAGAATGTTAGTCCACCAATCTCTTTAATAATTTCATTCGGAAATTCACTGTTAAAATCGCAGTTTCCTGATACGGTAAATACACCTTCTAATTCTTTCGCCCGATCATTTAACTCAGAATCTCCACAATGAAAAATATATGGCGCATTCTCTCTTTCTTTAATCATTGCTATTTCCTTCGTTAATCCGTGGCTATCACTCATAATAACAACTTTTGGCATGATATCCTCTCCACTAACGTAGATTTTGTATCCAATCTTCTAATTGAACCATCGCATTTCTCCGGTGACTAATCTTGTTCTTCTCTTCAGGACCAAGCTCTGCCATAGTCTGATTATATCCGTCTGGTATAAAGATTGGGTCATACCCAAAACCATGACTCCCTTTTTCTTCAAATGCAATAGTACCTTCACAATACCCTTTTTTAAAAATAGTGGTCTCGCCAGGTATCGAAACGGATAGCACACATACAAAACGTGCAGTACGCTCCTCTGTAGGGACATCTTTTAGTTTTTCTAATACCTTCACGATATTTTTCTTATCATCCTTAGGCTCACCTGCATAGCGAGCAGAAAAAATCCCTGGTTCACCGTCAAGTGCATCAATTACTAATCCAGAATCATCAGCCATAACTGGTATTTGTAGGATATTCGCAATACCTTCAGACTTCAGTGCACTGTTTTCCTCAAAGGTAGAACCCGTTTCTTCAATATCTGGAAGTTCTTGTTCTAAATCTAATAGTGAAGTCGCTTTTATGCCATACCGTTCAAATAGAACTTTAAATTCTTTCGCCTTACCTTCATTTTTAGTTGCAATAACAATTTCCTTCATCCCATTCCACCTCACTTCACTGTTTCACCGATACGCGCTGATAATTCACCAATTGCTTCCTTCTGGATGGCAAAAATATCACTCAATCCTTCATTTGCTAATGCTAACAAGGTTTGTAATTGTGCCATTGAAAAAGTAGCCTCTTCACCAGTTCCCTGAATTTCTACAAACTCACCAGAGCCAGTCATCACGATATTCATATCCACATTAGCCATCGAATCTTCTTCATAGTTCAAATCTAATATTTCCGTTCCATCTGGTAATACACCAACCGATGTAGCAGCAAGAAAATCTGTTACAGGCATTTTCTTTAATGTATTCGTTTGTAAAAGCTTCCCAAAAGCAAGAACCATTGCAACAAAAGCTCCTGTTATGGAGGCTGTTCTTGTACCACCATCTGCTTGAATGACATCACAATCAATCCAAACCGTTCTTTCACCAATTTGATCCAAATCAACTACTGAGCGAAGTGCACGCCCAATTAGCCTCTGAATCTCCATCGTTCTTCCTGAAACCTTTCCTTTAGATGATTCACGAATATTTCTATCTTGGGTAGCACGTGGTAGCATCGCATATTCTGCCGTAATCCACCCTTTTCCTTGACCACGCATGAAAGGAGGAACCCTGTCTTCAATCGTAGCATTACAAATAACTTTTGTATCGCCTACTTGAATAAATACAGAGCCTTCTGGATGCTTAATAAAATCTGTTGTAATCGTAATTGGTCGTAAGCTATTAACATTTCTTTGATCTGTTCTCATATTAATTTCCTCCTTAACAAACTTAGCTTATCATATTTTACTGGAAAGATTCACCTTATACAATTGTTTTAGAAGATACTTGTAATCCTTTACTCCTTCCCCTCTAACTGCTAATCGACAATAAGTAAAAAAAATCATAGCATGACAACTATGATCCATATCACCTACAAAAAAGGAGACAGATATAAATCCGTTCTCCTTCTAAATAATTCTATAATTTTTCTGATGGGATGATTGATTCCCTTGTTACTGGCTCTGTATACACTTCGCCACTTTCATTTGCAATTTGCTCAACGTTTTCTACTTTTATATTTACTGCTTCAATTGATTCTTGCTCTGTTAATGTACGAACCAACGTTTCCATCACAGCATCTGCAATGACACCATTTTCCATATCCTTCAACACATCTTGGCTAAATACGAGATCCAATACACCACTATTTAATTTTGGATCATCGACTAATATGGTTTCGTCATTGAATACGTGCATCAAATTCGTCTCATAAGCTGGTCCATCAATTAAAGCCTGGACAATTGCTTGATGTAGATTACCATCCTTTGCTTGCACATATTGGGTTACTGGTACGAAATATTGATTATTTTCATGTTCGGTTGGGAAGTACATTGTGACAGCCTTACTATTAATCAAGTCTACGGTATCAGATTCCACAATATTAATTCCGTTTGCTCGAGTATAGCCATTAGCAATTGGTGTACCATTTACTGGCATAGCCTTTAAGTCTTGACCACCTACACGAAGCTTCACACGTTCCACATTATCAAACTGTGTGAGTGTAAATGTCATTGCCTCTAAAATTTGTTTTTCCTCTGAAGCAGCATATTCTGTAAAATCCTCTGATAAATCTACTGTTATCGTCCCTTCAGAAATATCAACACCTAGAATCTCTGTATCAGCTGGAAGTACTGCTTGGAATCCGTTTGGTAATAATGCTGTTACAGGTCCATCCTTAACCATGTATTCTAGTACTTGAGCTGCCACTTCCTTAGATTCTGGTACTGGTAGTTCAAGTGATTGCGGTGCTACCAATCCATTCGAATCTAGTAAAAACAGTTGACGTTCCACCGTTTGAGCTGTACTATCACTTTCCTCGTTAGCAGTTTCTTCCTTGTCTGTGGCTGAATCCTCTTTTCCATCAACTTCTTCCGCATTTGGTGGTGGATCCATATCTTGTAATGATTGTTCGCCTTGGAAACATCCAGTTAATAGTAGTAGTGTACAAGAAGTAGTGATTAACATTAGCAAAAATCGCTTTCTCATGTCATTCCCTCCTACGATAGTTTGTACTACTATATATACGAGCCCTTCATTCATTTTAGACCTGATGAATGAAATTTGTAGCTGATAAGTAAAAAACACATAAAAACTGAGGTTGACTCCTATTATTAGAGTCAACCTCAGTTTCATCTATCCTGTCTCCATATACCGGCTATTCATGAAGATACCTAATTTTCTTAAAAACGCTATCTACACAAAAGAACAACACAAACTAGATAACAGCTTTCTCGATTGAAACAGACCTTAGATTATTAATAGAACTATTAAAAATTCGCTTCGTTAATGTGGTAAACATATCCACATCCCCAGTGGTGTAAAATTGATGGTAGCAAGGAGCTAGCCCATCATTTAACAACTGATTCACTTCCAATATTGTACTGGTTTCTCTTGCCGTCTCTTCACTAGACGAAATCAACGTAACCTGTGGCCCAACCACTTCCTGGATCACATCTTTCAATAATGGATAATGCGTACAACCTAATATAAGTGTATCCATGGCTTTAAAGTCTCTTAAAGCCAATAACGAATCCTCCACTGTTTTCTTCGCAACATTACCGGAAAGCATTCCCTGTTCAACCAGTGGAACAAAAGCCGGGCATGCAAGCGCTGAAATATGGAGATTAGGTTTTATCATATTAAGTGCTATACTATATGCTTTACTACGAACCGTACCCTCTGTACCAATAATGCCTACATGATTGTTAATAGTAGACTTAATCGCTGCACGCGCTCCAGGCTGTATAACGCCAACTACAGGGATAGAGAGTTGTTCTTGTAATTCGGACAATGTATATGCTGTAGCGGTATTACATGCGATTACTAACATTTTGATATCTTTCCTTAATAAGAATTCAACCATTTCCCAGGTGAAACTTCTAATTTCTTCTGGAGTCCTTGGACCATATGGACATCGCAACGTATCGCCTAGATAAATTAGTTTTTCCCTCGGCAATTGCCTCATTAATTCATGTACTACTGTTAAACCACCGACTCCTGAGTCGATGACACCAATCGGTTTATCCAATTATATCCGCCTCTTCTAGATGTAATTTCGTTTTATTTTTCATTAATACTTTTCATCTGAGCATGTAACAGATTGAGAAGTTCTATCAGTGTCGTTGTTTGTTCCTCGGTAAAGTTCTCTAAGACATTATTTAAATATTCCTGACGCTTTAAAATAACCTCTTCAATAATGCGATGTCCTTTTTCTAATACATGTATCCGCACTACTCGGCGATCATTCGTATCTCGTACTCGTTCTACTAATTCATTTTTTTCCATTCGATCAACTAAATCAGTAGTCGTACTAAAAGCTAAGCCATTTTTCGCTGATAATTCTCCAATGGTCATGTCGCCTTCTTCCTTCAACCATTGAAGCGCGATAAATTGAGGATTTGTTATTGGATAGTTATTAAGTATTTTACGCCCGTTTTGTTTTATTGCACCCGAAATATGTCGGAGTTTTTTCTCTAATTTCGCTATCTGTTCCGGTGTACTATTGTTTTTCAAGACTTTACCTCCTGAACTTCCATTCAATATATAGTCATATTTTATCATAAAAGCTCGAAAAACTAATAAATTATTTTCAAAAACTATACTTCTAACGAAAAAAAGGTGTATATTAATATATTTTTCCCAATCGAGAAATGTGCGCACCGTTTATGGTTCATCACATAAGCTATTAGTGACTAAATAATTTCCCTTCGTCATGCAGCTCTATGACAGCAAGGAGGGGTTAACATTTGAAGGACAACGAGTACAAACCGAAGCAGTTATTAACTAAACGAGAAAAAGAAGTATTCGAACTTTTAGTTCAGGACAAAACAACTAAAGAAATTGCCCAGGAATTGTTTATATCTGAAAAAACTGTCCGTAACCATATTTCAAATGCTATGCAAAAATTAGGAGTCAAGGGGCGTTCACAGGCAGTTGTAGAGCTTATCCGTATGGGCGAATTAAAGCTCTAAAAGAAACCGACTTTCCTTTTTAGGAAGTCGGTTTTATATGTTCGTTGGTTACCATTATTAATCCACATAATGTTTGATTTGTAATAATTAGTTGTGTCATAGTAATTTTCCAAGTATTTATTGTTAAGGTAGTAAATGCTCCCTACACAAGGCCACTATTTAAGCATATTTGTTATCGCTTTAAATCAAATGCCTCATTATAACCTTAATATATTTGTTTGTCTAACTACATTTCACAGAAAAATTAATCACCAATATACCAAAGAAATAACACGTATTGAATCGGAACAAAGACTAGCAACTTGATACTATTTTCTAACTATATGGGTTACATATTAGTATATTAATAGTAATTTAAGTAATTCGAATGAATTTCATAATTCTTAGTCCATGTCTCCCAACGGTTTTGAGAGTTGAAAAAAGAAGCACCTCCCCAAATCTTGTATAATGGTAGTTGACTATACAACCATAAAAAGACTGAAGGAGTGCTTC
>NZ_JBCPXV010000073.1:0-8554 GCF_039581225.1 Ornithinibacillus proteolyticus
TACTCCTCCAGTCTTTTTATGGTTTGTGGTCAACTACCATTATACAAGATTTGGGGAGGTACTTCTTTTTTTATCTCTTAAACCCCTTGATACACAAGGGCTAAGAATTATGAAATTCATTCATTTACAAAAAAAAAGAGAGCTAACCGAAGTTAACTCTCTAACCGAATTTAATGACTAGCCGCCTTTTCCAATCCACCAGGCTTATTATAATTCGCTAGTCTTTCTACTAATTTATGACTTTCATCATTTAACCCGACCACTTCTACGTTCACACCATTTTGATGATACTTCTGTACAACCTTATCAATTGCCCCTACACCAGAATCATCCCATATATGGGCATTTGATAAATCTAATTTCACTTTTTCTACTTCCTCTTTGTAGTTAAAGCTGTCCACAAACTCTGTTACAGAAGCGAAGAAAAGTTGTCCGGAAATACGATATACCTTCACATTTGCTTCCTTACTCGCAAGTGCTGTCACGTTCACCTTAGAGATTTTTGAAGCAAAGAAAATTGCACTTAAGATAATACCAACTAGAACACCTTTAGATAGGTCATGTGTAAATAGTACCGTGACAACTGTCGCTACCATTACAATCGTATCCGTAACTGGTGTTTTAGGAATATTCTTTATCGATGACCAGTCAAAGGTACTAATAGATACCATGAACATAATACCAACTAAGACTGCCATCGGAATTTGAACTAATAAGCCGTTAAATATTAGAATAAGTGCCATTAAAAATGCCCCAGCAACAAAAGCGGATAATCTTCCACGACCACCAGACTTTACGTTAATAACGGATTGTCCAATCATCGCACATCCAGCCATACCACCAAACAGCCCAGACACAATATTCGCAATCCCTTGTCCACGTGCTTCTTTATTCTTATCACTTTTCGTATCTGTCATATCATCTACAATAGATGCTGTAAGTAAAGACTCTACTAAACCAACAATGGCAATTGATAGTGCATACGGAAAAATGATTTGTAGCGTTTCAAAGTTAAGTGGAATGTCTGGGAATAAGAAGATTGGTAGAGATTGTGTTAATTCTCCCATATCTCCTACCGTTTTCACACCACTTCCTGTAAACATAGCAATTGCCGTAATGACAACGATCGCTACTAATGGTGCTGGAATCACCTTTACAAATCGCGGTAAAATATAAATGATGGCTAATGCTCCTGCCAGCATGGCATACATTTCCCAATTTGCACCTGTAAAATGCTCTAATTGCGCCATGAAAATCATAATGGCAAGTGCATTAACAAAGCCAATCATGACCGACCGGGGGACAAATTTCATTAAACGTCCTAACTTTAATACACCCATCACAATTTGCAGAATACCTGTTAAAATAGTGGCTGCTAACAAATATTGCAAGCCATGTTCTGCCACTAATGTAACCATCAACAATGCCGTTGCCCCTGTTGCAGCAGAAATCATACCAGGACGCCCACCAACAAATGCAATCGTCACTGCAATAGCGAACGACGCATACAGCCCAACCATTGGGTCAACACCAGCAATAACAGAGAACGCAATAGCCTCCGGTACTAAAGCAATAGCAACTACGATACCAGCCAGAATATCTCCTCTAATATTGCCGAACCATTCATTTTTTAATTTTGCTAAATTCATGCTACACCTCTTTTTCGTCTTTTATTGTTGACTTTCGACTCTCACGAAAGCCGGGACCGTAACAAACAAGAGGTATTATAACGAAATATGACACTTTTGTGAAACAGTAAAGAAAACGGAAACATTTCGCCTTTTCTCCAATTTCCTCTTAATATCTTTGAATTTAGTAGCTATATGCTATAATAGAAAATAAATTCGCTATACCTATGTTAATAATAGGAAATTCTAGTTTCCGCAGTTCAATAGAATGGTAGAGGAGAATTCCGATGTTTAAAAAAATTCTTTGTGCAGCTGATGGATCAGACCATTCG
Source organism: Ornithinibacillus proteolyticus (assembly GCF_039581225.1). NCBI lineage: Bacteria > Bacillati > Bacillota > Bacilli > Caryophanales > Bacillaceae > Ornithinibacillus > Ornithinibacillus proteolyticus. Next base: position 1,961 of record NZ_JBCPXV010000073.1, read on the forward strand.
ATACGAGCAGGTGAAAAAGCCTTTGAGCTTGCCAGATTAAGTCAAGGTTCTAAAGTAGATATAGTATATGTTATCGACCCAAAGCATTCAAAAGAAGAGGTTCTAAATAACTGGGGAAAAGATACAGAAGACGCACGGAGGGAAAAACTTGCTCTATTAATTCAAAAAGCGAAAAAATCAGGTGTAGACTTTGAAGTCATTTTTTTAAATGGAGAACCAGGCCCTACCATTGTTCACTATGCCAATAAACACAACTATGACATTATCATTATTGGAAGCCGTGGATTAAACGCCCTCCAAGAAATGATGCTAGGTAGCGTTAGCCATAAAGTAGCTAAACGAGCAACTAGCCCCGTATTAATCGTAAAGTAATGAATGTGGAAACTAGTTAATAGTTGCCACCTTTTTTGATTTCTTTAAGTATCGCCGCCAAAAGGTGTGGGATTACTTTCCCTTTCCCCAAACCAAAACCTCCCGACACCCTTTCAAACCGCCACATGTTAAAATGATAAAGAATTGATTCTCATTAAGTTGGAACATTAAAATAAGGGAACACATAAAAGGAAGTGACAATCATGAATCAAGCTGCCATCGTATTCCATAACGTAAATTATTCTACAGATGGTCTACATATTTTAAGAAACATAACCGGTTCCTTTCCTGATGGTAAAGTCACAACGCTTGTTGGCCCATCAGGCGCAGGAAAATCTACTCTATTTAAACTTTGTAACGGATTACGTTCTCCTGAATCTGGGGAAATTTTAATCAAAGGAAAATCAATAAATGAATATAATCCGATAGAATTACGTAGAAAGGTTGGCATTGCTTTACAAAGTGCCACCATGATTAAAGGTACTGTATTAGAAAACCTCGAACTACCACTTGCACTACAGGGAGAACGTATTGACAGAAATTATGCCGAAGAATTACTACATGATGTTGGATTAGGAGCAGAGCTATTGGAGCGACACGCTAAGGATTTATCCGGTGGACAACGTCAAAAGCTATCTATTGCTCGTACTTTAGTAAATAAACCAAGCGTATTATTACTAGATGAAATTACTTCATCACTTGACCGAGTATCGCAACATGATATTGAAGAGCTAATTGAGAAGATTAATGAGAAATATGGGACAACCATGATTTGGATTACCCATAATCTAGATCAAGCTTTAAGAATTGGCCACTACACATGGGTCATGATGAACGGGGAGCTAATTGAATCAGGAGATAGTTCCTTATTAAGGAATCCACAAGATAAACGTGTCCAAAAATTCGTAAAGGGGGAATTAGAATGAGCTTTCTTACACTATCATTGACGCTAATTTTCGTTCTAATTCCACTTATTCTATCTCGAACATTAAAACTCGGTTTAGAAAAGGACACCCTGATCGCTACCATTCGGTCTATCATTCAATTACTTGCCGTAGGATATGTTCTACAATATGTATTTGATGCAGAACACATTCTCTTTATTCTCCTAATGATCCTGCTTATGATCGGTGCCGCAACACAGAATGCTCGAAAAAAAGGTACCTCTATTCAAGGGATTACGTGGAAGCTTTTTCTTACATTCGTTTTTATTGAGGTATTAACACAAAGTATCTTACTTGGTCTTCACATTGTGCCACCAACACCACAATATATTATCCCGATTAGTGGGATGGTCATTGGGAATTCGATGGTACTTGGCATCTTGTTTTTAAACCGATTTACAGCAGAGGTCGAAAATACACAAGATGAAACAGAGCTAATCCTATCCTTAGGCGGTACACCTAAACAAGCCATTCATACTCAATTGATTACGGCTATCAAAGCAAGTACAATCCCAACAATTGAGAGCCAGAAAACAATCGGACTTGTTCAGTTGCCCGGGATGATGAGTGGTCAAATCATTGCAGGCGCAGATCCTGTACAAGCCGTTCAATTTCAATTGTTAATCTTGTTCCTATTATTAACTACCGCAGTCGTAACCAGTATTATGCTAGGATACCTATCCTACCCAGCGCTATTTAATAAGCAAATGCAGTTTCTAAAGTTTCATCAATAATCAACACGGGAATCTTGTCATGAACACGATTCCCTTTCCTTGTATTTAAACCGGATTTTCCAATAGAATATAATTATCCAATACTTTAGGAGGTAATGATATTGTCAAATAAAGTACGAATCGGTAAAACAGACTTAGTAGTAAATCCTATTGGTTTAGGAGCCAATGCAATTGGTGGTCATAATCTTTACCCAGGAATTGATGAGCAAATTAATAGAGAGTTATTACAAACCGCCATTAAGGAAGGGCTAGACTATATTGATACAGCATTTACATATGGCATGGGACGATCCGAAGAAATAATTGGTGAAGTAATGAAGGAAATGGGCAATCGTCAACAAATGGTTATCGCTACAAAGGGTACTCAAAAGCTTGTTAATGGTGAAACAATCGTTGATAATTCACCAGAATTTCTACGAGAAACAGTTGACGCTAGTCTAAAAAGACTTCAAACAGACTATATCGATCTATTTTACATCCACTTTCCTGATGAAAAAACACCTAAGTACGAAGCTGTTGGCGCATTAAAAGAACTTAAAGATGCAGGAAAAATCAGAGCCATTGGCGTATCGAACTTCTCATTAGAACAATTAAAAGAAGCAAATCAAGATGGATATGTCGATGTATTACAAGGTCATTATAATTTATTAAATCGCCAACCTGAGAATGACCTGTTCCCTTACACGCTAGAACACAATATTTCCTTTGTTCCATATTTCCCATTTGCTTCTGGCTTACTCGCAGGAAAATACACTAAAGAAACAACCTTTAATGATTTCCGTGCTAATATGCCTCACTTCCAAGGGGAAGCATTCGAGCAAAACCTACAAAAGGTAGAAACACTAAAGGAAATTGCCAATACGAAGCAAACAGAAGTATCCAACATTGTCCTTGCCTGGTATCTCGCACAGCCTGCAATTGACACCGTCATCCCAGGAGCTAAAAAACCGGAGCAAGTCATACAAAACCTTAAAACATTAGAGGTACAATTATCAAAAGCTGAAATTGAAACCATCGATCGGATTTTTTCATAAGAGGGTAGCCCCCTCTTTTTTATTTGCTTTTTATGTGAAAAGATTGGGCGTCTTTGTTCTACGAGTGGCCCCTAGGTATAGTCGTGATGCAGATTTAAGACTTGCACCGCTTGAATAGAAAAAAATTCCCCATTAAAAACTGCTTAATATCGCCATACTTGTATAAGGTAAAAAAAGTAGGAAACACGATTTCTTATAAATTGTAGGTTCAAGAGCCATTAGTTTTTTATTTGTTAAAATAAAGTTGGAAACTGGAGAAGAAAAATTTAAAATGTAAAAACAAAATAATACAAATAAAGTTGGAAAGAAGGGTACGAGGATTACAGATAATCGATAATGCGCCTGGATAAGCATCTTTATTTACAACTACTGGTGAGAGATATACAAACTCATACTTATCATATATCTTCATTTTATAACAAAAAAGAAAAAACCTATTACGACTCATCCTTCTAGGCATGCTTTTACAATAATAAGTTACCATCAGAGGGTTGACCCCTATACAATTGTTCGTTCACTTGGCCAGGAAAATATTAGAACAACGATGATAAACCTCCAGAAGTAATTTTGAAAAGGACAAGCATGCCGTACATTCTTGGAATAATAATGGGTTTATTAAAGAGTACGTTTAACAAAATACTAATAAAATAATATAATTGGAAAAAGGTTGGGGGAAGTCAATCCACCAACCCTTTTTATATATTGAGAGAAGTCCTTGTTAGATCAATCCCCTTTTTCCCCCAACAAGAATTACACACTTATTACTATGTTATATTCAAAAGTTCCCAGGTATTAATAGTTAGTGCAATGAGATTCCTTATTGAGTAACACCCTTATCTCATTTAACGTAAATTCTAAAACTATTAAGAGCAGAGGATATATAGTTTACATTTGTGAACCTACTTCGCACAACTCCATCTACTGTGCGCTTCCCGCTATGAACACCAACTGCACTATTGCCATAGAACCAAGGTCCCCCACTGTCTCCCCCAGTTGTTACATGTGCCGTTACTACAACCTGGTTGCCGTAACTTCCATGTTTCAAACCGGTTTTATGCACTTGTCTACATTTGTAACCTGTTTCTTTCCCAAAGTTACAAACATTTACTCCGACACGAGGGCTATATACACCTGTTGTATTACGACCAGCACTGGTATTATAGTAGAAAAACGGAACAGCATTTAATTGAGCGTTAGTATACATAGCCAAGTCACCGTAAGAGCCTTGATGTACATAAAGACTATAAACTGTATGGGTACCGCTCATAGTTCTATCTGAGTACGTACGTGAAGATTTAGATTCACCACAATGACCTGCTGTGGAAAGTCCTACACTACCAACGTTGTTTCGAAGAGTAAAGGCTGCTGTACAAGTTCCTAGGTTTGTACCCCCACGTAAATAATTATCAATTTCATCACCATTCTCAATTTTATCAACGAATTTAACCTCTACATTAATCGAGTTATTTTGTGAAGTAGTTTGTAGGACTTGAGACTTCATTTTCTCTTTTGCATTTGCACTGATTTTCTCTTTTGGCTGAGCTTCAACGGTAATTTTACCGGTTTCAATATCATAATAACTTGACGCGTCAACGATATCTTCATGCATATAGAGTTTATCATGAACAGAATTCAATGTTGATATTAATTCCTTTTCAGAAAAACCACGGTTTCCATATAGTTTAATAGTAGCAGGTAAGTCAGAAGCATTTACTAAAGCTTGTTTAGGTATATCGTCTTTGAATGCGAACCAAGCTCCACTACCATCAAATTCAAAGACAGCACCTGCAAATGTATCAGGAAATGATTTTTCTAATTTATCGGCAACCTCAAGAAATTCTGTTTGCCAAGCATAACGCTTGATAGATTCCTCCAAGCTTATTCCTTTAGTTTTTGCGATAGTTTTAAGGTCTTCTATTTCAGACAAGGTGATCCCATCGATGGCTATGTCTGAGGGGAGTGTGGTAACTTCTTCAGAAAATAATCCTTTGTTGTTATAGCTCAATTCTGAAAGGTAATCTTCTATAGCTTGTTCAAAGGTAATACCGTTACGTTCAGCTGAACGTTTCAACTCCTCTAGTTGTGGACGTTCAGCAGGTGAATTCGTGAGTGTAATAACTTCAGGTACGGAAGAACTTGATTCTATAGACAGGGTTTCTGCAGAAATGGATGTAGTAAAGAATCCCATTGCTAACAAAAACAGTAGCATTATTAACATTCTTTTTTTCAAATTTAAACACTCTCCTATTCTAGGATTTTAATCATACATTTGGTAGGCAATCCCAACGCGCAAAATTCTACTGGTCTGAAGTCTCTTAGAGGATAAATTCGCTAAGAATTTTATTTACTCACTTCTGATTAATACCGTCATTTACCAACTCCTTACATTCTATCAATATATTTCAAGTCTATCAGATGAAAGTTATTGTTTCCGCATTATTCAAAATATGTCGAAAAAATAGTAATTTATTACTAGTATAAAAACTATTGCTGGTTATCTAGGGCTGTTCATCGACTATTCATCGTTCCAATTTTTTAATCTACGTATACTTTGACATTGAATTAACCGAATAAGAATCTGGAACACATCTAACCAATATTAACTAAAAACGGTTCCAGTCATCTTTTTGGATTACTGGAACCGTTTTTCTTTGGAAATTTTATATTCTTTTAATTACACCTAAACAGCATCGGGTTACTTAATCCTGTTCTGAGATTATTTCTATTTTATCAGTAAAAAATACAAGGGGTTGCGATTCTCCAACATCACTATAGTAACCGACTATTCGTTGACCTATTTCTAAGTTCAATTCTTCGTACTTTTCTTTGGTAACTCTATAAAAAGCACCATCATTTTCTATTGCTAATTCAATCAATTCATCTCTTGTTTTATTTGAAATGTTAATGCCTTCTACACTTGGTAAAGTTAATATGAGGTAGTAATTCTCATCAGAGGTCTCCTTCTTTATATCAACAATGATGCCTTCGTCTCTTTCTTCATTAGATGTGTTTTGATTGTTGTTTTCATCACATGCTCCTAGAATGACAACAAGTAAAATAAAAGTTAAAATTCTTTTCAACTGGTACACCCCCAATTCTAATCAGGACTATTTGCTAATAACAGTATTAGTTTAAATTTTGTTTCTATTCTAACATAAATATTTAGTCATATCGATTTTATACCTGGGAAATTGAAATGAGAATTAAATTATTATTTTGCTATAACTTCAAGAATAACAGCGAGAAAAAAGTACAGATAATAGATTCCTACTTCAACCTTTTAGTTTATTCCCTACTTTTGTTTAGACCAATACACCCTTTGTTTGTGTAAAATAAAGTTTGAAGCTATAAACCCATGTTCTATTGGTGTTTACAAAAAGTACAAAGAGGCTGGGACAAAACCCCAGTAAATAATTAAAGACGTAGCGCTAACCATTTAAAATGGTAAGTGCTACGTCTTTTTTAATATTCTTACTCTTTTTAGTAAACAAAAAGGACACCCTCTGATAA
>NZ_JBCPXV010000074.1:0-8168 GCF_039581225.1 Ornithinibacillus proteolyticus
TTTAGAATCAGTGCGTGGATGTGGTGCGTAAGGGAAAACCATTCAGTGGGCCTTTAAGGCCAAGGCCGGTAAAAGAGGCTTCAAGCCGCAGAGCAAACCACCAGTTCACACTGGTGGTTTTGATTCTTTTATTACTATAAGCATGTATCGTAAACTAGTGATGTTATATTTTTATTGGAATCTAAATATACAGCGGTTTATTTATCTAAGTAGCAAGAGAAACTTTTATTATAGAATTTCGGTATTCTTATCGATTAAGTGAAAGAGGATATGAACATTGCTTATAATAATTTTATTATAAAGGAGATAGCTAATGCCTATTATTAAGCATGAGCAATTTATTCTAGCATCAAGGGAAGTATGCTTTGACCTTGCAAGAAACGTAGAAATACATACTAAAACTACTTCTAAAACTAAGGAAGAAGCTGTTGGTGGGATTACTCAAGGTCTATTAAGGAAGGGCGATACTGTTACTTGGGAAGCTACCCATTTCGGTATTAGACAAAAGTTAACAGCAAAAGTAATTCATATGGAAAAGCCCACCATGTTTGTTGATGTCATGGTAAAAGGCGCTTTTAATTCTTTTACACATACTCATCGATTCGTAGAAAAGAATGGCGGGACTATAATGATAGATATCTTTGAATATAAGTCACCGTTCGGTATCGTTGGTATTATTGTAGACAAATTATTTTTGGAGAGATATATGGCAAATTTTATTAGCTCTCGTACTAAAGAACTAAAAAGGATTGCAGAAGATGTTGAATAAAACAGACTAGGGAGTCAGATAAGGGTTACATTATATCTGAGTTTCTGAGTTGCCTAGTAAAAAGTCTGTAACTAAACCATTATAGATCAATCTATTTCTACTTCTGGAGGGTAACACAACAGTGCAACAAATTAAATCTGATTGTATATTGCTAATAAAAGATTATGTTTTGAGTATATATTAAAGACGTGCAGTAATGGACTAAAGCCCACTTACGGAAACAGAAGGTCCAAACCCCAGTCCTTCCGTATAAAATCAAAACCTAGACAAATCATATTCTAAAGCATAAATAAAAGAAAGGATATGATTGTTGTGGATTTAAACTTAGTTTGGCAAACATTTCTTATTTTTATGGTGGGAACGATCATTTTAAGAATTGGTGGAAGAAAAACAATCTCTCAAATGACTATTCCCCAAACGGTTATGATGATCGCTATTGGTACATTGCTCATTCAACCTGTCTCTGGCCGGGGGCTTTGGACTACTTTTGGGATTGCTGGGTTATTGGTGCTTTTTTTAATTCTAGCGGAATTTATCCAATTAAAATTTGACAATGCAGAAACAGCGCTATCTGGTAAAGCTGCACCTGTTATTGAAGATGGTAAGTTAATGGAAAACAATTTAAAAAAACATAGATTAACTGTTGATAAACTAGAAGAACGACTACGGAACGCAGGGATTTCTAATATTGGTGATGTTCAATATGCTACATTAGAATCTAATGGACAATTAGGATACACTTTAAAACTGGAAAAACAGCCTGCCACAAAAGAAGATATTCAAAACCTGATTAAGTTCATTCAAAACGGACAACAAGTAGAAACCAATAATCAATCACCAGATAATATTTTCACTGAAACCTTAAAATACAAAGCTGATGATATACCTAAACATTTACAATAAGTACTTTTTTTTCGTGACGATGCTAAGACAATAGTTACAAGACGTTATAGATTTGCAGATTGATTAACCTTCATTTGATGAGGGTTATTTTTTTAGGAAAGTAGGAAAGTATTTTCGAGTATAATAGCACTTTTTACCATCCCTTTCCCTTATTAATTAAAGAAGGAGATTTGAAAATTTTGTCGAATATAGGATAACAACGGGATAGGGGCAGACCATTATAAAAGAAAAGAAAAAATTATATGATACAGGTTGGAAATTAATTAGACACGTAGTAGTAGCGCTAAGCCTATAGAATTTTAGGGGTGGTTCATATGTTTAAAGATACATCAATTGAGATTTATTTTTCCCTTTCAAGTACAGAGCCTGAATGGGATTTTCCACTTTCAATAGTAACAGAAAGGTTAGGAATTAACCCCACGGAAACGATAAAATTAGGTGAGTGGGTAAACATAAACAATCCTAAGATAAAAAGACAACACACATTTACCGAATGGGTATACAGTACAGGTATAGTTGAAACCTACGATTTCGAAAAGTTAATGAAAGAAGTAGTTCATGTCTTTAAAGATAAAGTGGACATTATTAACGAATTAATAAGAGAATTTCAAATAGAACCTAAGTTAAAAGCAGTTGTTTATGTAGAAGAAGGGCTTTCTCCTGGATATGTCTTGGAGTTAGAAGTAATGCAATTTGCACTTAACATAGGTGCAGAATTTGAAATTGATGACTATATTTCCGGCTTTGTAGAGGATACCGACGAAGAATAATAAAAAGTAAAGTACTCATCTAAAAGGTGAATAGTTTAAGAATTGTTAATTAGTGGAAACCATTTAATATTAATTTGAAAAATAGGCTAGAACCTGTTATTATGTCATTTGTGCATTTATTTTATGAAATGATAGAATGTGTTCACCCTGCTTATTAATCTGAATTTTCAGAAATGAGTTTAATTTACAACAACAGAATTAGCATTTAGGAGGACTATTTTTTATGGCGAAAAAAAGAAAGGGGCTATTTCAAAGCTCTTTAGATAGGATTGAACTAGTTGGGAATAAACTGCCCCATCCAGCAACATTGTTTGCAATTTTGGCACTTTTTGTTATTCTGCTTTCGGCGGCTTTACAACCATTAGGTATTAGTGTTGAACACCCTGGTGAAGAAGGAACGACAGTAGAAATCAAAAACCTTTTAAGTGCTGAGGGAATACAATATATATTCACAAGTATGACAGATAACTTTATCGGCTTTGCTCCATTGGGTGTTGTCCTACTGACGATGTTAGGAATAGGAGTGGCGGAGCGTACAGGGCTTATAAGCGCACTTCTTAGAGGATTTGTATTATCAGTACCTAATCGATTCATAACGTTAGGATTAGTCTTTGCTGGTATTATGTCTAGTGTGGCATCTGATGCAGGGTATGTTGTATTACCACCACTAGGAGCACTTATTTTTGCTGCAATTGGTAGGCACCCACTAGCTGGTCTGGCGGCCGCATTTGCTGGTGTTTCTGGAGGATTTAGTGCTAATCTATTATTATCTGGTACGGATGCGATGTTAGGGGAGCTGACGATTGCAGCAGCTGCAATAATTGACCCAGCATATGCAGAGACAATGAACATAGCAATGAACTGGTTGTTTATTTCTGTTTCGGTATTCGTATTAACATTTGTCGGTGCGTGGGTTACAGAACGAATTGTAGAACCACGACTTGGCGCCTATAAAGGTGATCAAAAAGAAGAATTGGAAGGTCTTCAAGCAATTGAGAAAAAAGGTCTAATCTGGGCTAGTATTACAGTGGTAATCGGTATCGTACTTGCGATGTTGCTTGTAGTTCCACCAAACGCACCGATGCGCGGTTTAGAGGGCGATGCAATGGAACAAATAATTCGATCGCCATTTATGAGTTCATTAGTACCAATTATTGCTATACTATTTTTTATTCCTGGTATAACATATGGAATTGTTACCAAATCCATTCGAAGCGATAAGGATGTTGCTAGCCAAATGTCAGATACCATGGCATCTATGGGAACATTTATTGTGTTGGCATTTACAGCGGGACAGTTTGTAGCATACTTTAATGAAACAAATATCGGACTAGTTATAGGTGTTTATGGTGCGGATTTTCTAGGGAGTGTTAATTTAACTGGTATTCCGTTACTTATTCTATTTATTTTGATTACCGCATTTATTAATTTGTTTATCGGAAGTGCTTCTGCAAAATGGGCGATGATGGCACCGGTCTTTGTACCAATTATGATGCAGCTTGGGTATTCACCAGAGTTAACACAAATGGCATATCGTATTGCAGACTCTTCTACGAATATCATTTCACCATTGATGACTTATTTTGCAATAATTATCGCATTTGCACAGAAATATGATAAAAAAATGGGTATTGGTACGTTAATTTCCACAATGGTTCCATATTCTATATTCTTCCTAATTAGCTGGATGATTATGCTTATTGTCTGGATGCTATTAGGACTACCACTTGGACCAGGTGGACCATTAGAATATCATCCTTAATCATTTTTAAAAAGCATTGCTTCATTAGAGGCAATGCTTTTTTCGTTACAAAACGCTATGGAAAAAGAAGGGATATTGAGAAATAGGCTATTATCTAAAAATAGTTTGATAAACTTTTAAGCTATTGGTTTACAATTCGGCGAAATTTTCATATACTTACAATATTAATTGAATACTAACTGGATGAGGTGCGAATGTCATCAGTAACTTACTATATAAATCTGCAAATTGTAGTAAGCGAAAGGGGCCTTTGCCGAAATAGAGCTCTGTTTGCAGACAGGTCTCTGTTGGATTGTATATTAAGAGTATGCAGTCTGTCATTATTCTTTGAATAATGGAGTGCTTCCACTTGTACATAGGACAGATCATGAAACAAGTCGGAATACTCGGCTTGTTTTTTTGTTGTTGGGATAATACTATGCCCAATTTCTGACCATCTTGGAGGTAGCAGCATCCGTAGAAAGAAGGAAGATTATGAAACGAAATGTACTTAAATTTGGCGGTACGAGTGTTAGTAGTCTAGAGAAAATTAAAGGTATAGCAGGCTACTTGAAGGACCGCGTGAGACAGGGAGAACAGCTAGTAGTAGTCGTTAGTGCAATGGGGAAGACAACAGATGAACTATTGGAACAGGTGAGTATGATTACTCAATCACCTAACGAACAGGATTTGGCTGTCCTCCTAACAACCGGTGAACAGCAGACCATCTCCTATCTATCTATTATTCTAAATGATCTAGGAGTAAAATCTAAGCCTCTTACAGGTTACCAAGCTGGTATCGAAACAGTTGGCCATCATTTAAAGAGCAAGATTTCAAAGATTAATACTAAGCTTTTTGAGCAACTCTTTGAAACATATGATGTTCTTATCGTCGCTGGTTTCCAAGGATTTAATACGGACAATGAAATTACTACACTTGGCCGTGGAGGATCTGATACGACAGCGGTAGCACTTGCAGCAGCAATTCAATGCCCATGCGAAATCTATACAGATGTGGCTGGGGTTTATAGTACCGACCCGCGAATCTATCCTAATGCTAAACGGTTACAAGTAGTTTCATATGAGGAAATGATGGAGATGAGTGCGCTTGGTTCAGGTGTTCTCGTATCTCGAAGCGTAGAAATAGCAAAGAATTTCAATATTCCTATTTACTTAGGTAAAACACTGTCAGATGAGAAAGGAACTTGGGTTATGTCAACGGTAGAAATGATAGAGAAAAAAGCGGTCACAGGTGTTGCGATTGATCAGGATATGATTCATGTGACATTGAACTATCCTGAGAATGATATACACCTACTTGATAGAGTATTCATCCATTTGGAGCAAGAGGAAGTTAATGTCGATATGATCTCACAGATCACGAACAATGAAGGATTACAATTATCCTTTACGATGAAAGACACGGAAGAATATCAAATCCAGAAAATCTTCTCCCATCTAAAAGAAGACTATCCTGAGCTCTATTTCAAAATAGAAAACCAATTTGCTAAAGTATCCGTTATTGGTTCAGGAATGCGTGACATGACGGGGGTTGCCTCCAAAGTCTTTCGTACATTAATTGAATCCGATATTCCATTTTATCAGGTCACGACATCAGAAATCAGCATTTCTTATGTTTTAGATATCGAAAATGGGGAAAAAGCAGTACTACTTTTGTGCAAAAGCTTTGATCTATAGTTTTTTAGCGGTGCATGCTAGTGGATTTCATCTAGGGGTTCTTGCTTTCCTATTTAAGAGGTAAGAGGCTGGGACAAAAGGTTCTAATCAAAGGAAAAACCGAACATCGTTCACATACTTCACTTTAGGAATATAGTTCGCTGTCACTTCTAGTACAAGTGCGACAACTTCATGAGGGGCCTGGCCTCATGCGTGTCCTATCCTCTCAAAGGAGTCTAGGTATATTTCCGGAGCTAGTATCGTTTATAGTTCGGTTTTCCATATAGAGCCTTTCATTCTGGCCCAATCTCTTTTAGTGTTCACTTATTAATAATGTTATGGTAAGACATATTCGTCTATAAAGTTCTTATTTTACAACTTCTACCTTCACGTCTTTGTAGATTCAACTGAAGGTACTATATGTTGTTCTTTTGCCATCTGCTTTACAATTTTTGGTGCACTCCATAGTGGTGGAAGGAGCAATATCGATACAGGTACTGCTGTTACAACGATAAAGTTTTGTAATGCTTGTATACTACCTTCCCCAATTGTGAGTAGTACGACGGATAATATACCGAATAAAACGACCCAAAAGACTCTCATCCACTTTTGTGGTTGATCTGTACCTTGTAAGGTTACGGCTACTGTATAGGAAATGGAATCCACTGTAGTCGATACAAACACTATACTAACGATTAAGAACCCAATAGCTATCCATAATCCCATTGGTAGTTGATCCATAATTGCCATTACGGTCGCAGGCATTCCACCAGCATCTAATGGGGTTGAAATGGAACCAGGATTTGCTAGTTCATGTGATAATCCAGTACCACCAACAACGGCAAACCAGAAATTACTAACTAATGGAGCAATAATAGATACAGCTATAATAAGCTCTCTTATCGTACGACCACGCGATATTTTACTAATAAAAATAGCCATCATTGGTGCATAGCCTAGGAACCAGCCCCAGAAAAATACTGTCCAATAACCAAGCCAAGCTTGATCTGCACGATATAAATTCATTTCGAAAAAATGCTGTAATTGAAAAGCTTCCGCACTAATAAAAGAATCTATTAAAAACATGGTTGGACCAATAATGAGAATAATTGCTGTTAATAATACAACAAATATAACGTTTAAACGACTTAAGAACTGAATACCTTTGTCAACTCCACTTGCTACTGATATAGCAGCAATAAGGATTAGTGCGCCAACAACGATAATATTCGTAGCCAACGTATTTGGAATACCTAGTAAAAAGTGAAGTCCATAACCAATTTGCAGACCTAAAAATCCAATCGGACCCATGGTACCTGCAGCAACTGCAATAATGGAAACAATATCTGCAGTTGAACCAATTATACTTTTGGTAAATATTTTTTCACCGAAAATAGGGTATAAAATAGCACGTGGTTTAAGTGGATATCCTTTATGATAATGAGCATACATGAGGACAATAGTTGTTAACGTACCTAAACACGCCCAAGCTAGGAATCCCCAGTGCACAAAGCTTTGTGATAAAGCTGGTGTGACTGCCTCTTGTTGTGTCATCCCAATATTTTCAAACAACGGTGGAGTGGTAACAAAATGATAGATTGGCTCTGATGCAGCCCAAAAAACACCACCACTAGCTAGAAGCGTACATAAAATCATAGAAATCCAACGGAAATAACCGTTCTCAGGCTTCTCCATTTTTCCTAACTTCAGATTTCCATATTTAGAAAAAGCTAATATAATACCAATTACAAAATTCCCTAGTAATAATAATTGCCAATACGCACCAAAAAAAGTTACGGACCAATTGAAGGAATCGGTTACCCAACCTTCAACCATATCGATGTCAATTAATGAAAAAATGACAAAGAGGAATAAAAATCCTCCACTTACAGCAAATGTAGTCCAGTCCGTTTTGAAATTCTTTATTGTTTTCATTCTTTTCCTCCCAGAATATATAACGAAGCGAGAACGTTATGTTAATCTTCTATTGATAATCTTTGATGTCTTGAGGAAAAGGTTACGGAACTGAAGTACCACTTGCTCTCTTTCTGAACCTACACCTATTATAGTCGTCTAAAATAATTTCACCTACCTTCATTTAAATTTAAAAACCTGATTAGCCGAATGATAAGTTTAATATTATATCGATAAAACGCCATTCAGTCAAACCACTGAACTGTTAAGATTGAGTCAAGTATTTGTGGGAGATTTTTAAAGTCCCTTATTTTGTATTGTTTTAATTCCAAATTTGACAACGGTTTCAGATTTATATCTTTCCATCTGTTTCCGCTTTTTTACTTTTTTAAAT
>NZ_JBCPXV010000075.1:0-8080 GCF_039581225.1 Ornithinibacillus proteolyticus
TGAGTCCTCCTTGGTTACTTAAATTAAGGGTCCATTTTTGCTTCGAAGCTTTGGACACCTCGTATGATACCAAGAGGGCTCTTTTTGTTTCAATCCTCAAATTTCTTCATTACAGGAATGCTCCTATGTAAAAAGCTTGCTAGCTTTAGTTCACGTTACTTATTGTATCGCATTCAACTTGAAAATAAAATGACAAGCCCTCGGAACTACTAGCATATGATGTAGTAATGCTTATAAAAGAGAAAAGGGAGATTGTATGAGTATACTACCATGGTTATTGGTAATCGTTGTCAGCTTCATTATTGCTAAAAGTATCTATGGATTTGTTATAGGAGAAAAAGAAATCATGGGAGTCCGAATGAAGGAGCGCAGCTTTTCCATTGAAATGTTCACTTCTTTAGTGATTACCTATACGATTGTCATAATTGGATTTGGTTTAATTTATTTTATCCTTTCCTTTGAAGGGATTTACTTGGTTGAAGGTGGGGAATTAAGGAAGGTCGGTCCAATTGGATCTTTGATACATTCGATGTATTTTAGTGGTGTTACAATGTTGACGATTGGCTATGGTGATATTACCCCGATTGGTATTGGAAGATTACTTGCGTTAATTGAAGCATTAATTGGCTATATTTTACCGACCGCATTTGTCATTCATTTTGTCAATTCTAATCAGGAGCGGGCAAGAGAATAGCATTCCACTTATCGTAATGTTATAGTGAAGGTGAATTTAAGTTTTGGAGGTTTTATAAATGACGTTAGAAGTAGGAAAACCTGCCCCTTCCTTTGCCCTTCCTAACCAAGAAGGAGAAGAAGTTCGTTTAGAGGATTTAAAAGGAAAGCATGTTGTATTATATTTTTACCCGAAGGACATGACACCAGGATGTACAACAGAGGCTTGTGATTTTCGAGATAATCATGAAAGCTTCAAAGAGCTTGATGCTGTAATCGTAGGTGTTAGTCCAGATCCAGTTGCAAGTCATCAAAAATTTATAACAAAGCACGAACTACCATTTTTACTTTTAGCTGATGAGGAACATAAAGTAGCAGAAGCATATGATGTATGGAAGCTTAAAAAGAACTTTGGTAGAGAGTATTATGGTGTAGAGCGCTCCACTTTCATTATTGATAAAGAAGGTAAACTTCAGAAAGAGTATCGTAAAGTGAAAGTGGATGGTCATGTGGAAGATGCACTGAACTTTATTCGTGATAATTTAGTATAATCGTATAAGGGGACACATATTTTAGTAGAATCTAAGTATGTGTCCCCTTTGTATATCATCATTTCCATGCGATTTATCGTAACCAAATTTTGTAGACTGATTATATTACTTTTCTATTACATAGTTATATAAGCCTAACGCTTTGAATACGTATTTAGTAATAGGATTTGTACAATGTAAAGAAAGGTATGATCAGGATGCTAGAGTCTGCCAAAACGAAAACAAATTATTTCATCCATATTAATCTTTATTTCTTTTTTAAAAGACTATCAGATATGATCGTGAGTACCATTCTATTTTTCTTATTTTTACCTCTATTCTTGTACATTTGTATACGAATAGCGAAAAAAGAAGGGAAGCCTATTTTCAATCGAGAAGTACGAGTAGGGAAAAATAATCGGACCTTTGTCATGTGGTCCTTCCGTACGATGACAAACGGATCCAAGGTCATTCGCCAGCTTCCACCATATCCATTTCCAAGCTCCTGGGATAACGGCGTACCGGATTACTTTAAGATAATCCGGGATAAACATGTTACGTACACGAGTACAGGACTGTGGTTAAGTAAGTATCATTTAGATAAATTACCGCAATTGATTAATGTAATTCGAGGGGATATGAGTTTAATAGGACCAAGCCCAGAGCGACCAGAAATAGTTGATTATTACAACCGCCAACAGATGAAGCGTCTTAAAGTTCGACCTGGATTGACCGGCTATGCTCAAATAAAGGGAGCAACCAATGAAAAGCACGGTTTGAAAATACGATATGACCTATACTATACGCAGAACTGCTCCTTTAAGCTAGATGCTATGATTTTCCTCCAATCTATCAAACGTTTGTTTAAAAAGGAAGACTAATATTGCGTAGCCAGTATCTCATAGTTGGGATCTGGCTTTTTTTGACAGATAGGAACGCATCAAATCAAAGCGTATAGCTCCGAGGGCACAAAGCTTTTCTGATTTAAGTTGTTCAATCTTTCTAATGTGTTTATTATGGAGATAGGGATTAATAGTTATGTAAAGGGGGAATTTAGTTTGGTTATTCTTTTCTCAGCAAATATTTCAGAAAAACATCAGCACACATTGGTAGAAAGCTATCCGAACGAGGAGTTTATTTTTACAACAGGTATGGAAGAAGCAGAGCAACATTTAGAGAGGGCTTCTGTACTAGTGACATACGGTGGCGATGTAGATGAGGTGAAACTAGAAAGGGCTGCACAACTAAAGTGGATCATGGTGCTTTCAGCTGGTGTAGAGCAATTACCTTTTAAGCAAATAGAAGATAGGGGAATTCTGATTACAAACGCTCGCGGTATTCATAAAACTCAGATGGCCGAATATAGTCTTTCTATGATGCTACAAGTGTATAGACAAGAAAAAACACTAATGGAAAATGAAAAAAATAATAAATGGGATAAATCAGTACGCATGAAGGAAATAACAGGGCAAACACTTCTCGTCTTGGGAACAGGAGCAATTGGACAGGAAGTGGCAAGACTTGCAAAAGCCTTCCAGATGACGACAATTGGTGTTTCTCGTAGTGGAAGGCTAGTAGAGCATTTTGATCAAGTATATCCAATCAAAGCGATTAAAGAGGTACTACCAAGTGCAGATTTCATTGTCTCAGTCTTACCAAGTACTGCAGAAACAAGATACCTATTAACAGAAGAGCATTTTAATCTGATGAAACAGGATGCTGTTTTTATTAATATAGGTAGGGGTGACCTTGTTAGTACGGAAACCTTGTTACAAGCTGTTAAAGAGCAACAAATTGCCCATGCTGTATTAGATGTTTTTGAGCAGGAACCTCTTCCAGAAGATAGTCCACTATGGGCAGAACCAAATATTACGGTAACACCACATATCTCGGGACAGTCACCAAACTATATGGTTCGAGCATTAGCGATATTCCAGGAAAACCTAGATAAACTACTGAATGGTGAAAGTGACTACGTTAATAAAGTTGATCCATCTAGGGGGTATTAAAATGCGAATTTATACAAGATCAGGTGATAAGGGCTTAACTTCATTAGTATATGGAAAAAGAGTACCAAAGAATGATCTTCGGGTAGAAGCATACGGAACTTGTGATGAAGCCAATTCCATGATTGGTCTTGCATCCAGTCTACTAGAAGGAGAGAGCTGGGAAGGGAAGGCTAGTTTTCTAGAGCAAATGCACCGGGTTCAAACGATTCTTTTCCATGTTGGGGCAGAATTAGCAACACCACCGGATAAGGAAGTAGCATGGAAGCTTAAGAAAGAGCATATTGAAGAGCTAGAAAAGCAAATTGACGAGTGGGACCAGCAATTAGATGCCTTAAAGCAATTTATTCTACCGTCAGGCCACCGTGCATCAAGCGCACTCCATGTGGCAAGAACTGTAACACGTCGAGCTGAGAGACTAGCAGTTGGCCTGGTAGACGAATTAGCTAATCCTTTAGTTGTATCCTATTTAAATCGATTATCGGATTATTTATTTGTCGCAGCTAGATTTGTGAATAAAGAATTAGGTGGGGAAGAGTTACCGTTGAATACGGAAGTGTAATTTAATGCTATTAAATTATATGGATACACTATTTTCCAGAGCGGGTAAGAAGCACTAACAACATCTTAGATTTTAATATTATCTAATTCATCGTCTTACAATTCTGTTGAGACACGAGCAACTAAGTTATAATATTTATCCATTACAATATACTAATATTGACAAGACTGAATGGATAGGCGTACACTAATTATAAATATTATAATATAATAATTGTATCAGACTTAGAAATTCTCACGAAAGCGAGGTGCATGACGTGTCAGAAAATAGACTTCAAAAAGCAATTGTTGCATTGAAAGAGTCAGGGGTACGTATTACACCACAACGTCATGCGGTGCTTGATTATCTAATGAACTCAGTTATTCACCCAACAGCCGATGATATATATAAAGCACTAGAAGGAAAATTCCCTAATATGAGTGTAGCAACAGTATATAACAATTTACGTGTACTACGTGAAAACGGATTGGTTCGTGAATTAACATACGGCGATTCCTCGAGTAGGTTCGAAATTAATTTAACCGATCATTACCATATTATTTGTGAGTCATGTGGAAAAATCGTCGACTTTCATTATCCATCATTAGATGAAGTAGAATCCCTAGCAGCCAAAGTGACTGGATTTGAAGTTAGTCATCACCGAATGGAAGTATATGGAACTTGTGAAGAGTGTAAACAGCAAAAAGGACATAAACATTAATGTAATGAATAACCCTGCTCCAATGATGGTAGCAGGGTTATTTTTATACTAAATGGACTAATACCCATTGTCTTACACTATTGATAAACCAAATCTTACTACATTCAGCAAGTTCCTCTATACGAATAACTCGTTCTGAGATTGTTCCTTCATTCAGTAGCTTTTCTCGATACGTTCCAGCTAATAGACCAGACTGTACAGGTGGTGTGTATAGCTTCCCTGCAAGTTCGACGACGACATTACCACGGGTAAATTCCGTTATCTCATGATGTTCATTCCATAATAAAACATCAAACACATCATCTACCTCAGCAAGAAGTTTTTCGTAAACGATACGATTGGTTGTTTTATGATAAAGAAAAATATCATCCTGGGATATCGCATGTTTCGCTAATGAAACAGGTTTGCAGTCATTAACAACAGCCTCTTCCTTTGTGACATCTACGGCTAATTCTCCGTTTGGACAAAGTAAAACTCGCACCCTAAAGTTCCCATCTGGGTGTCTACTGGCAATGTCGTGGAGCATTTCCATTAGCTGCTCCTGGTTGAATGGAAATGTAAAATAGGAAGCGGAGCGCTTAAGCCTTCGTACATGATTGTCCAAAACAAGATAATTCCCATCGAATAAACCAATCGTTTCTATGAGCTGGAAATCGTTATTTGCATTAGACAGTACCTTTGCTTTCGTTAAAACTTCATTATATTCTTCATCTTCCATAGAGTCCCAAGTAATTCCGCCACCAACACCATATGTAGCCTGGCCATTATCATCAATGACTACAGTTCGGATTGGGACATTGAAAATTGCTTCTTGTTCCGGAGTTATAAATCCAATTGCTCCACAGTAAACCTCGCGCGGAGTAGTTTCTAGATCATGAATAATATTCATCGTACTAATCTTAGGTGCACCCGTAATCGAACCACATGGAAATAATGCGTTGAATATATCTACAATCCCTATCTCACTACCAATTTCACCCGTTACAGTAGAAGTCATTTGAAATACGGTCGGATATTTCTCGATAGTAAATAGTTCTGGTACCTTTACTGAGCCAGGCTTTGCTAATCTTCCTAAGTCATTTCGTAGAAGATCAACAATCATAACATTCTCAGCCCGATTCTTCTCTGACTGAGAAAGCCATCTGGCATTTTCTTGGTCTTCTTTTATAGTGTTCCCTCTACCAATCGTTCCTTTCATTGGCTTCGTTGTAATTTTTCCCTCTTTAAGATGGAAAAACAATTCTGGGGAAGCGGATAATACATGAAAACCTTCTATATCTAAATATGCGCTATAATTGGCTGATTGTGAACTAGCCAGTTGTTGGTAATAAGCAAAGGTGTCTCCATGAAAAGCTGCATCCATACGGATTGTGTAATTAACTTGATAGGTTTCTCCATGCTCAATATGTGTTTTGATTTGGTTGATAGAACGGTTGTATTCCTCCGTAGAGGTATTGAGCTTCCATTCTGTAGTATAGAAAGATCCAATTGATTTGTTAGCTATGTTACTAGTACCTTCATATATTCCAAACCATAAGAGTGGCATACGATTTGTATCAAATACTTTCATGGATTGTTCAAAGGCTGGTGCTGCCTCGTAGGATACATAGCCAGCAGCATAATAGCCATTATGAATAGCATCTTGAACCTTCGCTAAACTAGGAACAACTTGATCAATCTCATCAGTAGTTATAATCTCAACAGGGTTTTCAAAAGTAGTAGAAGTTCCATTAAAATCAAAATGAAGGAAGGGTTTATGTTTATTCATTCATTACGCTCCTCTTCGAACTGAAAAAATTATCTAATAATGCTAGGCCACTTTCGGAAAGAATAGATTCTGGATGACCTTGAATTCCTTCTATCGGATATAGCTTATGTCTTAACGCGGCAATATCACCAGCTTCCGTATAGGCACTTATTTCTAGGCATTGTGGAAAACTGTTTTTATCTACTATAAGAGAATGATATCTTGTAATTTGTAAAGGGTTTGCTAATTCTTTAAAAATGCCCTTTCCATCATGGGTAATAGAAGAGATCTTACCATGTGTAGGCTCGCTCGCCTTAATTATATTCCCTCCAAATGCTTCTGCTATAATCTGATGACCTAAGCAAACACCTAGAATTGGATAGTCTTGATACAGCTCCTTGACAATATCTAAACATATCCCAGCATTACTGGGATTGCCAGGACCAGGTGAAAGTAATATATGAGATGGTTGAAGAGTCTGGATAATGTCTAATGTTATTTCGTCATTTCGAACAACAACAGTTTCTTGATTTAGCTGGTCTATATATTGAACTAAATTAAATGTAAAAGAATCATAATTATCTATTATAAGTATCAAAGAAATTCCTCATTTCTAAAAAACATCGCTTTTCTTTTTGTGATTATATGTAGGAATGTGAATTACATATTGATTATTTCTATATAACTCAGGCTACTTGTAAAGTTGCATAAGTATTTTAGGTGCGGAGGGGAAAAGATGTATTACTTTGCTCATTCCTAAAAAAATAACATCTACCGATAGGCAGATGCTATTTGGTGTTATTATTTTTCTTCTGTTCTCTTTGGTATTTTCGGGAATTGTATTTTTCATCAAATTCCTTACCTTCGAGATCTTTATCTAATGTTAGCGGTTGTTTGCAATGCATACATGCATCAACACGTCCTAGCATTTTGGTAGGCTTCTCACAGCTTGGACATATAATTGGAACTGCTTTTGTTGAGAGCATCCCTATCCAGAAGTATACTACTGTACTCAATACAATGGAGATGACGCCTATAAGAAAGAATATAGCCATTAACCAATCAATCTTCTTTACTAACAAACCTATGTACATAAAGCCAATTCCCGCAAATATAAGTATTAGGGCAAAGGAACGGATTTTATTGATTTTACTCGAATAAACTAGTTGAGCCATACAAATGTGTCCTCCTTATTATATATGTGTAGTATAGCATTTTTTTATAAACAATAGAATTGTTTTCCTTTAATATGGACATAGTATATGAAAGGTTCATTGCACACGATAGCCTAGATATGAATAGAATACATTAGTAATGGTTGATATTAAACGACATTAAATAAAAGTTGAAAAATAGTGTTGACTTAGGTTGATATACATGGTAAAGTTATATCCGTTGCTCAAATGACATGAATCATTTAGCGACAGATGACTGAAAACAAATTAAAAAAAGTGTTTGACATTATAAATGCAAACATGATATATTATTAAAGTCGCTGATTTGAAAAGCGAGTCAAGAAAGCGAAAAACTTCTTGGAAAAAGTTGTTGACATAATGCTGTCAACGTGATAATATATAAAAGCTGTTGTTAAAACGGCGATAAAGATTTGCTCCTTGAAAACTGAACAAAACAACCAGTATGTCAAGAAGAAACATTCCCTGTTTTTTCTATTAAAGAATTACAGAAGCTAGCAGCTTCTTTGCTAAGAATTACCTATGATTGATTGGTGTCAATCGTAGACAAACTTTTTTGGAGAGTTTGATCTTGGCTCAGGACGAACGCTGGCGGCGTGCCTAATACATGCAAGTCGAGCGAGTGAAATTAACTGATCCCTTCGGGGTGACGTTAATGGATCTAGCGGCG
>NZ_JBCPXV010000076.1:0-7813 GCF_039581225.1 Ornithinibacillus proteolyticus
TAAGAAATTGTCTGGTGATGATGGCGAGAAGGTCACACCTGTTCCCATACCGAACACAGAAGTTAAGCTTCTCAGCGCCGATGGTAGTTGGGGCATTGCCCCTGTGAGAGTAGGACGTTGCCAGGCAAGTTTTATTATATAATCAATTGCACAATTCATAAGTGCATGATTAAAATTAAATACTTTATATTACCGCGGGGTGGAGCAGTCTGGTAGCTCGTCGGGCTCATAACCCGAAGGTCGTAGGTTCAAATCCTGCCCCCGCAACCAAATTATTTCAACTATTAGCTAGTTGAAATTTTCTCATGAGAATTTATACAATTTTGAAAGTGGTCCGGTAGTTCAGTTGGTTAGAATGCCTGCCTGTCACGCAGGAGGTCGCGGGTTCGAGTCCCGTCCGGACCGCCATTAACATAATATACATAATCACACATGATTTCTACGGAAATCATGTTTTTTTGTTTTTTAAAAGCGTGTAAAATAGTATCTACATAATCTTTTTGCTATCATGGATGTAGTGTTATAGAAAGTAGGGTGAGTGGTGTGGATGAATTCTCATTTATACAATCAATTCAGCAATCCTATTATAGACAACCAACGCTGCGTAAAGGAGTAGGAGATGATGCAGCTATTATCCGTCCAAGTGGAGAGGATATAGTGGTTGCGAAGGATATGTTAGTTGAACATGTTCATTTTATTAAAAGTACGATGAAGCCCTATCATATCGGTTATAAGGCACTAGCAGCAAATTTAAGTGATATTGCGGCAATGGGAGCAACACCAGCATATTATTTAGTGGCTATATCCATATCTAACGATTGGTCCAATGAAGAATTAGCAGAAATCTATAATGGTATGAAAAGTCTTGCTGATCGGTATAAGGTAGACCTAATTGGTGGTGATACTGTATCGGGAACAGAGTTGGTAATTTCTATAACTGTTATAGGATATGCTAATAGAAATATTTCAAGACTGAGAAGTGCTGCTAAAGAAGGTGATGTAGTATTTGTTACCGGTACCTTGGGAGATTCTCAAGCAGGATTACATATATTACAGAATGCGGGAACGTATAAAGAAGAGGAATATTTTAAAAGAAGACATCAATTACCTAGTCCAAGGGTTGAGTTTTCACTAGGATTACAGCAAATAAATAGGGTAGCACTAAACGATATAAGCGATGGTATTGCAAGTGAAGCACATGAGCTTGCCGAGTCATCTAAAGTCGGTATGGTATTAATAGAGGATAAAATACCAGTTCATCCCGCATATGCGCAATTTGATTCTAATCTTCAATACAATTGGAAGTTATTTGGTGGAGAGGATTTTGAATTACTTGGTACGGTTTCCCGAAGCGATTGGGAATTAGTAAAGCAGCGTGCACAGCAACTTAGTTTACGCTTAACAGAAATTGGCTATGTAACGGATGAAAAGGACGCTGGCAAGCTGTTTTTACAGCAGGAAAATGGTAAAATAATTCAGTTAGAGAAAAAAGGATATAACCACTTAAGTAGGTGACAAAATGGGTAAATATAAAGTGGAAACTAGTAATGCAGAGGAAACAATGGCATTGGCTGAGAAGTTAGTTTCCTTATTAAAGCCTGGTGATGTATTAACTCTTGAGGGAGACTTAGGAGCAGGTAAAACAACATTTACAAAAGGGATAGCCTCAGGACTAGCTATAAAAAGAACCTTAAGCAGTCCTACCTTTACGATAATTAAAGAATACGAAGGCATTATGCCTCTCTATCATATGGATGTTTATCGATTAGAAGACTCGGATGAGGATATTGGATTTGATGAGTATTTTAATGGTAATGGTATAACCGTAGTAGAATGGGCACAGTTTATTGAAGATTATCTCCCTGTCGAACGGTTAAATATAACAATAAAATATTTGGACGAGCAGTCAAGAGTCATTGAATTTGATCCAATTGGTGAGCATTTTGAACAGGTTGTTAAAGCTTTATAAGGTTAAGGATTTGGTTAGAGAAGGAGTTACGTTAGATGTATATACTGGCAATGGACACATCCAATCAAGCATTAGGTGTCGCAATCGTAAAAAATAAAGAAGTAGTTGGGGAAGTCGTGACAAATATAGCCAAAAACCATTCAGTTAGACTGATGCCAGCTATTGAACAATTAATGAAAGAAGTTAATCTGAAGCCAGAACAGCTAGATAAAATTGTCGTAGCCAAGGGACCAGGCTCCTATACTGGCGTACGAATTGGATTAACTACAGCTAAAACATTAGCCTGGTCGTTAAATATCCCGGTGGTAGGGGTGTCAAGCTTAGAGTTATTGGCTTACCGTGCAGTCTTTTCGGATGCTCTAATATGCCCGTTTTTTGATGCAAGAAGAGGTTTGGTTTATACGGGCTTGTATGCAAACAAGCAAGGTAAATTAGAACAAATAATAGAAGAACAGAATACTACTTTTGCTGATTGGTTGGACAGACTCGCAGGCTTGGATAAAAACGTTATTTTCTTAAGCCCGGATATCGAGAAGAATCGAGAAATCATAGTAGAAAAGCTGGGGAGCCATGCAGTAATACCTGAAATGGCTTACCATATTCCCAAGCCTTCTGATTTAGTATTAGCTGCGGAAGACAAGGATATCGAAGAAACCCATGCATTAACACCAAATTATTTACGTTTAGCAGAAGCAGAAGCTAATTGGTTAAAGCAACAGAAGGATAAAGAAAATGGCTGAACTAACAATTAGAAAAATGGAATTAGCAGATATTGATCAAGTAATGCTTGTAGAGCTGGCATCCTTTTCTTCTCCTTGGAATGAGCAGATCTTTAGGCAAGAACTAACGCAAAATCAACATGCTTATTACTATATTATTGAGATTGATCAGAGGATAATTGGTTATGTAGGTATGTGGGTTGTATTTGATGATGCACAAATTACGAATATCGCGATACTCCCAGGGTTTAGAGGACAGAAGCTAGGGGAAAAGCTATTTCGTTTTGCTTTACAACAAGCAATCGGTTTGGGGGCGACTAGGTTGTCTTTAGAGGTACGTGTAACGAATATTGTTGCCCAAAAGCTGTATCGGAAATTTGGACTCGTTCCTGGTGGAATTCGAAAAAACTATTATACAGACAATCAAGAGGATGCTGTAGTAATGTGGGTGAACTTAATATGAAGGATAAATATATACTTGGAATTGAAACAAGCTGTGATGAAACAGCGGTTTCCATAGTAAAGAACGGTAGAGAAGTACTATCTAATGTTGTTGCTTCGCAAATAGAAAGTCATAAGCGATTTGGAGGCGTGGTTCCAGAGATAGCCTCTAGACATCATGTGGAACAGATTACGCTAGTATTAGAGGAAGCATTTAATGAATCTGGTCTAGACTGGGATGATATTGACGCAATTGCGGTAACAGAGGGGCCAGGATTAGTCGGAGCACTTCTAATTGGTGTAAACGCAGCAAAGGCGCTAGCCTTTGCGAAAGGAAAGCCGTTAGTTGGTGTTCACCATATTGCGGGACATATTTATGCTAATCGCTTAGAGGAAGAATTTCAATTTCCACTATTAGCGTTAATTGTCTCAGGAGGGCATACTGAGCTCGTTCTAATGAAAGAGCATGGTAGCTATGAAGTAATTGGCGAGACAAGGGATGATGCGGCTGGTGAGGCTTATGACAAAGTGGCAAGAATGTTAAATCTCCCCTATCCAGGAGGACCGCATATAGATCGACTCGCAGCAGAAGGCGAGGCTGTTATTGATTTTCCGAGAGCATGGTTGGAGGAAGATAGTTTCGATTTTAGCTTTAGTGGGCTGAAATCAGCAGTTATTAACAAAATCCACAATGCCAAACAAAAAGGTATAACATTGAAGCAAGAAGATATAGCAGCAAGCTTTCAGGCAAGTGTAATCGATGTATTAGCAACAAAGACGCTTAAAGCGGCAATGCAATATAATGTAAAGCAAGTAATCGTAGCAGGTGGTGTAGCTGCTAATAAAGGACTACGTGCAGAGCTTGAGGCCAAATTTAAAGAGACCACGATTCCTTTGTTAATACCACCTTTAAGGTTATGTACGGATAATGCGGCTATGATTGCAGCAGCAGGGACAATTAATTATGAACAAGAGAAGCGTTCTGGTATGGATTTAAATGCTAATCCTTCCTTAATATTACGTTAAGAAAATATCCACAGGGTTGTGGCTATTTTTTTCCTTTTCCTGTTATATTGGCTTTTGTCATGTTAATAACAATTGTGGATAACATTGAAATTCTATGTGGATGCTGTGAATAAATTTGTTGATAATGGCTATATTGGGCGTTTGTAAGTGGATAACGTTGTGGATAGTAATGGTTTTCGTAATCCCCTTTGAATGATTGGGTAAATTTGGTAACATCATGATATATAGATAACATGAAAGGAGATCATATGAAACGATTAATATGGATCGTGCTGTTGGGGATAACATTGTTACTAGTAGGGTGTCAAAACAACACAGAGGAACTTGATGTGAGCTCATCACTGGATGTTACACAAAAGATTGACGTGGTGCTGCCTGGTACAGATGAGAAAATAGTGACTATCGAAGACGATCAAGATATAGCTGATTTTGTAAATGCATTGCAGATAGACGATTGGGTAATGGAAAAGGTACCTACTGATGCTTCTGTGGATAGGCAATTCAACATGTACCAAAGCGATACGAAAAAGTTAGGTGAATCTAGTGTAGATAAATCATCTTTATCTGAGGCGGCTCAAATGACAACATACCAAAATTCTCCGTACCTTGATTTCAGTGTGAAAAATATTACGCTTAGCTTTAAAATACCAAATGAGGTAATGGAATATCTTTCAAGCTATCCACAGTAAAGGAAAGGCAGGTTACATAGAGCGTAACCTGCCTTTCTTATTAGCCTTGCAATAGTGTCCATTCTTCCATCAAATTCTCGATTTCTTGTTTTACTTCATTGGTTTTATTGGTATATTCTAACGCCTTTTCATGGTTTTCGTACACTTCTGGTTTTGTCATTTCTTCCTCAAGAGATGCTAGCTCTTCTTCTAATCTTTCAATATCCGCTTCCAATTTAGCAATTTGTCGTTCTCTTTTTCGTTCTTCACTTTGGCGTTTTTTCTCTTCCTTAAAGCTTAATTTCTTTTCATTCGTAGCCTTAGGTTGATTTTCTTCTGCTTGTAGACGCTCTAACTCTTCTTCCTCCTGTTTTTTCTCGATATAGTAATCATAATCGCCGAGATAAACAGTAGCACCATCCCGTTGCATTTCGACCACTTTATCAGCGATCTTATTGATGAAGTAACGGTCATGGGATACAAAGACAATCGTTCCAGGAAAATCAATTAGTGCAGCTTCTAATACTTCCTTACTATCAATATCAAGATGGTTCGTCGGTTCGTCCAAAATTAATAGGTTCGCTTTTTGCATACGAAGCTTGGCAAGAGCGAGACGTGCTTTTTCTCCACCACTAAGGGATTGGACAGGCTTTAACACATCATCTCCGGAAAAGAGGAAATTGCCAAGAATCGTACGAATATCCTTTTCATTGACATGTGGGTATTCATCCCATAATTCATTTAATACGGTCTTGTGTGAGCTTAAATTAGCCTGTTCTTGGTCATAGTAACCAATTTGTACATTCGTACCAAGTTGAATAGTTCCTTCACTAGGCGCTAACTTCCCTAGTATATTTTTAAGCAGGGTTGTTTTTCCGACTCCATTAGGGCCAACTAAGGCAATACTCTCACCGCGTGATACGTGAAACGTTACATCTTTAAAAATCGGGTCTCCTCCTTCATCATAGCGGAAGGAGAGATCGTTAATTTTTAAGACATCGTTCCCAGTTCGTTTCGTAATTTCAAAAGTAATCGAAGCAGAGGATTCATCTCCTAAAGGTCTATCTAGTCGATCCATCTTCTCTAACTGCTTCCGTCTACTTTGTGCACGTTTAGTCGTGGATGCTCGTACTAAATTTCGTTGGATAAATTCTTCCATTTTCTTAATTTCGGTTTGCTGCTTCTCAAACTCTTTCATTTCCTGTTCAAAGTTGAGTGCCTTTTGCGTTAGAAAATCACTGTATGTTCCATGGTATCGCTTCGTGCGGTGGCGTGATATTTCATAAACCAGGGTTACCGTTTTATCAAGGAAATAACGATCATGCGAGACAATAACTACCGCACCTGGATAACTTAAAAGGTATTTCTCAAGCCAGGATAATGTATCGATATCTAGGTGGTTGGTCGGTTCGTCTAATATGAGTAAGTTTGGCTTCTTTAGTAATAGCTTCCCTAATGCAAGGCGCGTCTTCTGTCCACCGCTTAACTCATTAATCGGTGTTTGGTCATCGTAATCTAGAAAGTTTAAACCAGATAGGACAGCCTTAATTTCAGATTCATAGCTATATCCACCGTTCGTTTCAAATTCCTGCTGCAAGCGATCATATTCGGCCAATAATTTCTCTGCATCAGCTGGTTCTAGTTCATGTACTTGGGCCATTTTTGTTTCCATGGATCGTAGCTTCTTCTCTTGTAGAATTAAATCGGAGAAGACCTCTAACATTTCGTTCCAAATCGTGTTAGATGATTCTAGGCCGGTATGCTGTGATAAATAACCGATAGTGAGGTCCTTCGGCTTAATTAATTCACCGGTATCATAGGACATCTCACCAGCCATTATTTTAAGAAGGGTAGACTTTCCAGCACCATTCCGACCTACTATCGCTACTCTATCTTTATCTTTTATTTCTATTTTTATATTTGCTAATATTTCTTCAGCTCCAAATGATTTGGAGAGATCATTTAATTGCATAATTATCATCATGGTCACCTCTAGTATTTTAAGTGTATCCAAATATAGCCGTTCGAGCAATAATATTGTGAATATGTGAAGTTAATCACGACTTAATACAAAAAATCTGATAAAATAGAAATTGGTACTAATTTATACATTATTATTGTTCCATTATGTTTTAAGCGAAGATTTGGATAGATGGTAAGGAGGAATCAGCTTGGATCAAAACAAAATACCACAAGCGACTGCCAAAAGACTCCCATTATATTATCGTTTTTTAAATAATTTACAAATGCAAGGAAAGACCCGTGTTTCCTCAAAGGAGCTAAGTGAGGCTGTCAAAGTGGATTCAGCTACTATTCGTAGAGATTTTTCCTATTTTGGAGCACTTGGGAAGAAGGGCTATGGGTATAATGTTGAATATTTATTAGGTTTTTTCCGGAAAACATTAGACCAGGATGAGCTTACCGAAGTAGCATTAATTGGGGTAGGTAATCTAGGTACAGCCTTTCTAAACTATAATTTCACCAAAAATAATAATACGAAAATTATGCTAGCCTTTGATGCGGACCCGAAAAAAGTGGGGAAAGAAATTGGTGGCGTTCCGATTTATCATATTGATGATTTGGAAGAGAGATTAGGTAATGTGAAAGTAGCAATTCTAACCATACCGGCTCAAGAAGCTGACCGTATAACGGAACGATTAGTAGTAAAGGGTATCAAAGGTATTTTAAACTTCACACCAGCACGTATTACCGTACCCGACGATGTTCGCGTACACCATATTGATTTAGCCATTGAATTACAGGCGTTAGTGTATTTCTTAAAGCATTATCCGTTAGAGAAGATAGATAATGAGGAAGAGGATACATATTAGGAACTTTTGACACACATCTTAGCTAATACATAAAAGGGGCTGGGACATAACTAGCCAAGAATAATAAAAAAATGGTTCCGATCATCGTTTTTGGATGATTGGAACCATTTTCATTAGGCTATTGTCATTTTTTTAATTTAACTCGCTTTAGAGGCGGTG
>NZ_JBCPXV010000077.1:0-7457 GCF_039581225.1 Ornithinibacillus proteolyticus
GTGTCCTTTTTGTTTACTTTAATATCAGAAAATTGCGTGCAAAAAATAATAAGCATGGTCCTTACCGTTAAAACGTTGGTAAGGACCATGCTTATATTAATTTACTGGGGTTTTGTCCCAGCCTCCTTATTTAATCTTTCTCTGTCTCAGAATAGCCATTACAATTGGAGTTACAGTCATTACAATTAATAGTGGTAAAAACAATCCCCCCATACCTTTCGTCCAGTTTAATGCAATCGATATGGATTCGAATAATAGTAATCCAAATAATAGTAAACAACTATTCTTAAGCTGGTTCAGCAGTTGTCTACTTACAAGGTAAAATTGCGCAGCATTGGATTCGTTAAATCTACTTGGATAATTGTGTGCCTCCGGAAACTTCTCAAGCAACTGCATCATCAAAAGTAAAAATCCACCAACAATCGGTAAAATTAATAATTCATACTTATTACCCCAACGATTTACCTCACCTAATGCATTATAATGAGCCGGAACCTCGTCTGGCAGGGAGGACCAAATCGTTATTAATAAGATAATAGACCCAATATACGCAGAATATCCAATAACATCAAAAATCCATTCCGATTTTGTTTTTGCTATTTTTATTTTCGGACGTTTTCCGGAATCAGCCATTCCACTCCACCCCTCTCCAATTTATGGATTCTACCTTTACATACGTAACAGTTCACAGGAGGTTTCAGAAAAAATTTGGATTCCCTGACTCCTTCATTCTCTCGAAAAGGTTACTGAGGGGGGCTCTCTGTTTCCTTTTTCTGCTTCATTTTCTCAAAAAGGTTACTGACACGCTCTCTCTGTTTCCTTTTTCTTCTTCATTACCTTAAAAAGGTTACTGACACGCTCTCTCTGTTTCCTTTTTCTTCTTCATTACCTTAAAAAGGTTACTGATACTCTCTCTCTGTTACCTTTTTCCACTTCATTCCATCAAAAAAGGTACTGATACTCTCTCTCTGTTACCTTTTTCCACTTCATTCCATCAAAAAAGGTACTGATACTCTCTCTGTTACCTTTTTCTACTTCATTCAGTCAAAAAGGTTACTGATACTCTCTCTGTTACCTTTTCTGCTTTATTCCCTCAAAAAGGTTACTGACTCACTCTCTCTGTTACCTTTTTCTACTTCTTTCTCTCAAAAAGGTTACTGACTCACTCTCTCTGTTACCTTTTTCCGCTTTATTCCCTTAAAAAGGTCATCGACACATTCGTTGTTAATGCAACACCTAGCATAAACAGAATTAATCCTACTACATCCCTTTTTCATTTCACCGCCAACAATAAGATTATCCAAACATATTGTTTAACTGAACTACACTGTCAACGATATACGTAGGATCAGATTGACTTAGTTCCTCTATCGAACCATATCCATAGGTGACTCCAATAGAGTCAATCCCCATATTTGTAGCCCCAATAATATCGTGCTTTCTATCTCCAATCATAATAAAATCATCCAGATTATAATTGCTATATCGATCTAATATGTACTGTATGATTTCAGTTTTAGAAGTTCTAGATCCATCAAGATTACTGCCCACAATCCATTCAAAATAAGAATCTATATGAAAATGCTGTACGATTTGTTCCGCAAACACAGTCGGTTTAGACGTTGCCACTACTAATTTAAGTCCCTTTTCTTTCAATGTTTTTAATAATATTGGAATGTTAGAATATAATTCATTCTCGAACATTCCTTTTTCTATAAATCTTTCTCGGTAAAATTCAATTACCTGCTGGATTTGAGACTCCTCAAATCCATAATACTCTGCAAACGATACTTGTAGGGGTGGACCAATAAAGCTCTCCAATTTATCCATATTCGTTTCGATGATGTTCATTTTTTGCAGTGCATATTGTACAGATTTTGTAATTCCTTCTTTTGGGTCTGAAAGTGTTCCATCTAAATCAAATAAAATCACCTTGTAATTAACCATGTTTCCCCCTCCTGCTACCGATTATTACTATTATTCTAACATAATACGAGTGGTGAAATTTTGGCTCTGTTGCTTTTCCAACAGATATTCTTAACCTTCTCAAATACACGATCATAATTTCTTCGAGCAATAAAAAAACTTCCCTGATTCTCAAAGAAAATCAGGGAAGAGATAATTCATCTTGCTTATTTTTACTTATTATTTAGTAACTTGATCTAATACTTCCAAATTTCGTTCCATTAATGAGATATAGTCTTCTCCATTATCAATATCTTCTTGTGTTAGAACCTCAAGATTATGAATAGTTATCGGAGTTGCGCCAATCTCTTTTTGAACAACTTCTGATAATTTATTCGAGCTATTTTGTTCAAATAAAACGTAATCTAAATTATGCTCTTTGGATTGATTAATAATTTCTGTCAATTGCTTTTGAGAAGGCTCCTCAGCTGTAGACAGTCCATGAATAGCAATTTGTTCAATTCCATATCGCTCTTCCCAGTAACCAAAGGCAGCATGGGATACGATAATCGCTTTGTTTTCTTTCTTAGATAAAAGGTCAATGAAATTATTATCTAAATCTGTTAGTTTTTCTTTTAATGCCTCAAGATTCTCATTGTACATCTCTTCTGCATCTGGATTCATTTCCACTAACTGATCTTTAATAATTTCTGCAATTTTTATCATACGTTGTGGATCAGTCCATATATGAGGGTTGTGATCTCCTTCATGGTCATCAATTTCTATCACAACAGGTTCTGATTCTGCAACAACCTCATGATCGTCACCGTAAAATACAACCTTGATTTGCTGATCTTTTACTTCAGCTTCACTTTCATAATTCTCAAAAGTTTGCCCTTCTACTTCTCCCCATTCTTCTTCACCTGGATTTAGAACAAACCAATGTGTATGGTCATAATCTACTCCGTCTGCAAGGATAGCTGTTAGTTTAATAGCGTCACCAGTATGATAATGCCCTAATAGGCCATCTATTTCAACATTTCCTGTTGCATTACTTGCGTCTCCATGCTCATGGTCTCCATCATGGTCATGATTGTGGCCATGATCATCATCTCCGTCGTGGCCATGATCGTCGTCTCCATCATGGTCATGGTTGTGGCCATGGTCGTCATCTCCATCATGGTCATGATCATGGCCGTGCTCTTCGTCTCCGTGATCATGGTCGTGACCATGGTCATCTATTACTATCGTTACAGGTTCTGATTCTGCAACAACCTCATGATCGTCACCATATAGTACAACCTTGATTTGTTGACCATCTACCTGAGCTTTCCCTTCAAAATGATCAGATGTCTGACCATCAACAATCTCCCAATCTTTTTCACCAGGATTTAATGCAAACCAATGAAAATGATCTTCGTCTGAATCCATATTAACGACTGCTGTTAGAGTAATAGAATCATCGGTATGATAATGGTCTGATAGCCCAGTAATTTCAATAGGCTCATCACTGTGATCATGATGTCCGTGATCGTGGTCGTGGTCATGACCGCTATGGAATAGTTCATGATAACTACCCATCTCTATTAATTTTACAGGTTGATTTTCCAAAGCTTCAGCAATTGAATCGGAGAAGCTTTCCATTCTAGATCCAAGATAAATGAATGCATCACTGTCTGCTATATCGATAATATCTTTTGATGTAGGCTCATATGTATGAGCATCTGCTCCAGGAGGATAAACGGTTTTTACAGTAGCGGTATCACCTGCAATTTCTTCCACTACATATTGAAACGGATAAACAGATGTGTATATAGTAAGCTCTGAATCTTTCTTGCCATCAGAATCTTGTTTACTATTATTATCATCCGCTGATGAACACCCTACAATAAATAGAGTAATAAATAATAGCATGAGTATTGATTTTACATACTTCATTTCTCAATCTCCCTTTTTAATGATTTGAACAATAATACTATATCGTAATGATTACGTTTTGTAAATAGTAACGATTACGATTTATTTTTTATTTTATAAACATACTTAACATTGGGATAATCGATTCCTTAATCCTGTATTCTTATTATATTTTTTAATCCCGTTAGAAACAGCCTATCTAATAAAAAAGCACTTTCCGCCTAACTAATTAGCAGATAAGTGCTTGAATACTGTTTCTATTCTGGTGCATTTTTTCATCATGAAATTAATCGCATGATTCGTTCGTTCATTTATTCCTTGTTGAGCCAATAAAGCAACCATTCCTCTTGTAAACCATAAATGAAAGCTTTCCCTAAGAATGGCATGGTTCCACTGATGAAAGTTCGATCCATACCCATTTTTAAATTGGCGTACCTGAAGGAATAGTTGTTCATCCCCTAAGCTCCAATTTATCGTGGAGGAAAGAACAGCGCTAATATCAAAATGGTTATTTCCTCTTCTTACTTCTCCAAAATCAATTATATAGATATTCGACTTATCAAATAGTAAATTCCATTTACCTAAATCACCATGGATATAGTAATTGTCCTTATGATTATAGCTTAAACATTGCTCTACTAATTTGGTTAGCTTTCCACTATATTCTGTTGCGTCAAACTTAGGATTTACTTTTACTTGGTTCCACATGCGCTCTAATGGAAAGCGATCCTCCTGTGAAAATAATCCATCTATTTTCTGTACTCTAGAATGAAATATAGCTATTGTTTTCCCTAATTCAAAGAAGTTAATGCTGTCTTTTTCCAGTAGATTTGGTATTTCTGTCTGAAGGTTATAAACCTCATTATTAAGCTTGATATAGGGAGCATTATCCTGATTCAAAATTATGATGGATGAAAGATTATCATGACGTAATTCCTGTGAGATTTTATATTCTGTTATAGCTTGTTCTACACTCTTAACTCTTCTAAGAATATAGTTTCCATCAGCTGTAACAATTCGTTTTGCATTTGAGCTTATGCCACTTTCTATCTTGGTTATTTCCTCTATTGAAGAGACTCCATATTCATTTCGCACTATTTCCTTTAGATTCATAGCTTTCCTCCTTGAAGTTAACCCATGTTCCTTCCTTCACACTTTGTTCACAATTAACAATTATTTCAATAAATTCAATAAAAAGCAATGAGAACTTTATGAATAAAAATTATAATCAATTTAGATAGAGAAAGCGGGGAGTTATATAATGAAACTCAATCTGGCAGTTTGGAAGCAACCTGTTATTTTATTAATCTCTGTTGGGATAGCAGGAATTGGGGACTTTATCTATTTAGTAGCAATTAATATATTGGTCTATCAAATGACTGGATCAGCAGCTGCGGTGGCAGGTTTATGGGTTATTGGCCCAGTTGTGAATGTATTGACTAAATTTTGGACTGGTAGTTTCATCGATTATAGAAGCAAACGTAAAATAATGATTGTTACTTACATAGCAAGAGCCCTTACTATTTTTTGCATTCCCTTTTTACCTAACATATGGTTCATCTTTTTGTTCTTAGTTTTCTTAAGCATAGCGAAATCTTTCTTTACTCCTTCCTCCATGACGTACATAGCGCAATTAGTACCGAAAACCATTCGCAAGCGTTATAACTCTATACAATCATTGACTACCTCTGGTGCATTTATTATTGGGCCAGCAATCGGAGGGGCTTTGATTTTACTTTTGGGTGTAGACTATACCCTTCTTATTAACTCTTTAGCCTTTATCATGGCTGCAATATTATTGAGTAGATTACCTGATAAGGAGACACATGAGAAAGGAAACACGCCAACTTTATCCTTCGCGCAAATAAAATCTGACTGGATTATTGTCATTCAATTTATCAAGGAAAACAAGTATATTGCCTTTATCTATTCTGCCTTTCTTGCAACGACCATTTTCTCTTTTGCTATGGATGCGCAAGAGGTCGTTTTTACACAAAAGGTGGTAGGCTTGTCCGAAATGGAATATAGCTTACTCATCAGTATTACGGGGATTGGAGCAATTGTCGGTGCTTTCATTGTTACTCTATTCTCTAAAAATTTATCTATCCGATACTTAATAGCAATTGGAATGATGATGGAGACGGTTGGCTATCTGCTTTACGCTTTTTCTTGGTCATTCCTTTCTATTACCGTTGGGTTTATGATCCTTGGATTCTTTAATGCATTTCTAAATGCCGGTATCACCACCTTTTACCAAAACAATGTTCCGACTGAGATGATGGGGAGAGTGACTAGTTTGTTCCAGTTGTTCTTAAGCCTGCTTCAGATTGTTTTTGTGTTAATGGTTGGAGCAATAGCTGATATTATACCGTTAAGAATAACTATTATTACTTTAGCAGTCGGTATGCTTATAATCGCTTGCTTGGTTATTGTTAGTATATTTTTACCAGCGAAGAAGCTGTATTTTAAAGAGTCGTAAAGCGAATAACTTGTAAATGATAAAAACACGTGAAAGCCTCTTCGTTTCGCTTGATCCTTTCACGTGTTTTTCTTTCATCATTCTATTATTTTACTTCCACCGTGTATTCCTTATGCTCATGTAGATCTTCATCATTCTCAACATGAACTACAATCGTGTATGTTCCTTCCTTATCAAAAGAGTAAGAACCACTATACTCCCCTGAGGCGGGTTCGTCTGCGTCAACCCACTCATACTCTTCCGTACCGTCTTTGTTAATTTGATAACGAACTGTTGCACCTTCAAGAGGTTCATCATTCATCATCAAATGTAAAGTCAGATTAATCTCTTTATTAACCTGCACATCTCCAGGCTTCATAAAATGCATCATAAACCCTTCTTCATGACTGGAATGATCATGATTATCATGTCCTTCCCCATGCTCCTCATGAGCTGTAGCGTTCCCTTCGCCTATTGTAATCGATTTTTTAGGCATTATATGCACCATTCTAGCTGTGGTATGAGCATATATTTCATAAATACCATCCGCTTCAAAGGTTACATCTGCCGTATATGTACCATCGTCGTTGTTTTTACCTTCAACCGTTGTCGTCTCTTTCTCATTTCCTTGTACCCAATACTCAAATTCCACTTTATCCGCATCTTTCACTAATTCATCACCATATGTGACGATTGCCTTTAATTCTACTACTTCCCCTATATCCGCATGCTCAGGAAGCTGAAAATCAACGTTAACTGCTTTAACTTCCTCATCAGCGTCAGTCTTCTCCCCATTATTATTATTGCCACATGCAGCTAAAGCACCTACAAGTAATATCATGAGTAAGCCTATGTATTTTTTCATCTTCATTTCCTCCATTACCCCGTTCAATAGACA
This sequence comes from Ornithinibacillus proteolyticus, assembly GCF_039581225.1. Classification (NCBI taxonomy): domain Bacteria; kingdom Bacillati; phylum Bacillota; class Bacilli; order Caryophanales; family Bacillaceae; genus Ornithinibacillus; species Ornithinibacillus proteolyticus. The sequence continues at coordinate 7,179 of NZ_JBCPXV010000077.1, forward strand.
GGGGTATTCTCTCACTTATTTAAATCACTAGCTATCCTTTTTAAACACGATACATTTTATCTTCTTTCCGACCTGTTATTCTGATCGACAATGAATTACCTCTAACAGAAATGTAACAGTACTACAGGTAATATTCAACCTATTGTTGTGAATAGATTGAGTCAAGTATTTGTGGGAGATTTTTAAAGTCCCTTATTTTGTATTGTTTTAATTCCAAATTTGACAACGGTTTCAGATTTATATCTTTCCATCTGTTTCCGCTTTTTTACTTTTTTAAAT
>NZ_JBCPXV010000078.1:0-6792 GCF_039581225.1 Ornithinibacillus proteolyticus
TCTTTAGAATCAGTGAGTGAATGTGGTGCAGAAGGGAAACTGTTCGGTGGGCCTTTAAGGCCGAGGCCGGTAATAGAGGCTTCCAGCCGCAGAGCAAACCACCAGTTCACACTGGTGGTTTTGATTGGTGCTAATTGGGGTGTACCAGCGAAAGCTAACACCACCTGCAATAATTTATAGAGATAATTTGGCTTTAATAATAGCTTTTTATAAATAATTCCTTGAGATATTAACAATTTTGTAGGCAACAGATTTTGTTACTAGTCAGTAGCAGTTTTATTAATGATTAGTATACTTCCTGCAATAGTAGGTGCTGAAGAGTTACAACCTGGGAAATGTGAAATGACTATTATTTCAAATAAACATGATTGGGATAATAGGGCTCAAGCTAGTGGCCCATGTGAAGGAAGAATTCAAGGTTACTATTTTGCTGAAACGAACACATTTCAGCTTGTCGGTGCAGTAACTATGGCTGTAACGCAAAACGGTCAGGAATTTAAAATGGGAACACCCCAACACCCATATGGACATTCCATATTAACGGTCTACATTCAAAAAGTAGAAGAACCTAAACCAACTCAACCTAAGGAAGAACCAAAACAAGAACCAAAACCAACCCAACCAAAAGAACAACCCAAGCAAGAAACCAAACCAAAAGACATCAACAAATACCAAACCGAAACAAGAAACATCAACCAACACAAGTCCAAAGCAAGAAACATCCACAACAACTATTAAACCGAAGCAAGAGGCATCTAATTCAACTAAACCTGAATCTAAACCATCATCAGTGACTCAGGACAATAAAACAGAAATTGCTCAGAAGGTAGACAAGCAATCCGAAACAAATGAAGAGAAAGAAGAAAAGTCTAAAATGTCTTCAACGGAGGAACAGGAAGCTGAATCTGAGGAATCTGGAGAAGAGGATTCTACCGAAGATGAGGAAGAAAATGAGTTGGCAAGTAGCGATATAGAAGAGGTAGCAAGCTCTTCTATAGAGTCTAAGCCTGATTCTAAATCTTCAATCTTACCTGGAGTGATTATCTCTATTATTCTTCTAGTAGGTGCTGGTACCGGAGGATTTATCTGGTATCGAAGAAGAAAAAGAGCCTGACTTAGATAATAGTTAAGCATATTTAATTAATCAAAAGTACGAAACCCAAATAGTATAGCTCAGTCTATGTCTATTTGGGTTTTTTATTGGAAGTGCTTAGTAAGCTTATTAGTAAAAAACACTTCTATAGTCATTTTTTTCTTACCCGATTCCCTCATTTTCTTGTTGCTTCGAGTACCTACTAAACATAAAAATAGCTGAAGAATTGGATATGAAACTCTCATAACTCCCCTTTTTCTGCTACGTAAATGTCTTAATATCCCCAAAAGGAAACGAAAAATGCATGAAAAAACAAAAAAAGTGTAAGAGAATGTATAGTTTTTTCCTTTTCTGTTCAGAATGGTTGTTGAGGTGATGTTAGATGAAAGAGGAAAACAAAGCGCCAAAAAAAGGTTGGCAAAGTATTTTCCGTAAAAAATGGTTTTTCCCTGCTGTATACTTAACGATTGCTGCAATTTTACTAGCAGTAGTAGTTTGGTATCAAAATATGGACAATCAATTACCACAGGCTGGGGATGACCAAGAATTAAGTGATGATTATAATCCGAATCCACATGAGGATGCACAGCCTGTAATGGAAAATCAAGAAGTTATCAAGATGCCTGTTGCCGATCAGGAACAAGCAGAAATCGTAACGAAATTCTTTGATTACAATGCATCCCAAGAAGATCAAGAAAGTGCACTGATCCTTCATAACAACCGCTATTATCAAAGCACAGGTGTTGACATCGTTTATCCAGACGGTGAGGCATTTGATGTATTGGCAGCACTTAGTGGATCCGTTATGGAAGTGAAGGAAGATCCATTACTAGGAAATGTTGTCATTCTATCACATGACAATGACGTGACAACTTATTATGCTAGTCTTGGAGAAGTTGGTGTGGAAGCAGGGGATGAAGTCAAGCAGGGTGATGTAATTGGTACTGCTGGAGAGAACCACTTCGGTAAAAACCATGGTACCCATGTACATTTTGAAATTAGAAAAGATGATCAAGTATTTAACCCTGAAGCATTCTTCAACCAACCTGTAAGTAAGCTGGATGAAGGCAAATCAGAGGATGTTTCCGAAGAGCAAGATACTTCTAGTACATCATCTGAAGAAGTAGATTCTGAAAATGTGGATGAGGAACAACCAGCAGAAAACGATAACGAAAATGATAGCGAAAACGAAAACGATAACGAAGATTCACCGGAAGATACTCCTGATTCATCTTCTGACTCAGAGGAGTAATGAAGAGAAATCCTAGCAATTTAACAAGCTAGGATTTCTTTTTCTTTTTAGAAGATAAGAAGTATAACAGTCTTTCAGGCTGATGGGACAGGGACACAATTAAAAGAAGTTAATGTAAAACGGAAGGATACAAGATACTAGCTCCGGATATAGGTGTAGTCGAAAGTGGACACACGCTCAGATACCCCGGGATGGACCACGAGTCTACTAGCAATGTTTACATAGTGGGCTTCCTCGGAGCGGGGATGCACGGAGGATTGCCTATGTAGTAGTTTGGCTTGAGCAGCCGCCAGGAACAAAGTAGGTACTGCGAAGGCATTTTCAAGTAGATGTCGTGCTTGTGCTCTGATAAAGCCCAAAGAATAAATTGCGAGGTTCTCCCTAAACAGATGTCACCCCCGAACTAAGTGCTAATATATTTCTGAAGCAAGGGTTTTGTTCCTCATTTGTACCATAAATCCTTTGTCTACCCCTCCTACTTATCCACTACAGTAACATCAATCTAACTAGTAAATTTTTCCTATAAATGCAGATTTAACACGATTGCAAAAAAACGCTGCAATATTATGTAATATTTCTATATAAAAAGTCCCTATTTATCGCTAAAATATCCGATAAATCATCATTTCTCCTGAAAAATATGTCGAACGATTACGACCCTTTTTCACTTGAATGTATGGTAATATGAATTAGTGAAAAAATACTAGATTTAATATATTGCATAAATACTAACTCTACCAAGAAATGTACTAATTCATAGATAACATGTGATATATCGTACAAGTTTGAAAGGGTGGAATAACCAAAAATGAGCTTCGGAAACCTAAATCTCCTAGCAGATAACATGGCGTCAATGGTAGAAAGTCCAGAATTAACAATCGGACAAGTTATCTTATTACTTTCCCAAGAACATGAAGAGCAAAAAGTGTTAGAATTAACTAGAAAATTTTGCTTACAAACGTCCTCCAAAGAGATTCAGAAAAAAGGAATGGAGTTTCTATATATTAATGGATATTTTGAGGATCTAAAAATATTAATTGCCAAAAACTCACTATCCAATGATGCCTCTAACCAAACCTGGGCGGAAGTATATCAAATTATGCTAGAACGTCGAATGAATGAGTCTTCCAGTATGGGAAAAATGAGAGCTAGGTTGAAGGAAATCAAAACGTCAGATCCTGAATTAAGATGCTTAATAGAAATTACCATTATAGATACCTATTTTTTCCAAATGGATTTTGGTAAGATTGGTAACTTCTTAGAAAAGCAATATGAACTGTTTGAACCAATTCAAGATAATTTCATGCTTTCCTGTTTAAACTTGAGACTATATCAAAAACTATTTTTCTATTATTGGAAGCGAAATGAATTAATAATTGCAAGGAAATATGCGTTTCGTGCATTGAACCAGACAAATAGTTCCCCAACTAAAATTGGCCTTCATATGAATTTAGGTTTATCTTACACATTTGATACGTACTACCAGGGTATGTACCATATGAAGGAAGCATTGAAAATAGCTAAGCAAAACAATCTTACGGGCTATGTCCGTCAAATAGAGAATTTTTCCATTCCATTTTTAGCTGCACATTTTCGTAAGCCAAATGGCATTATCACCGACGATATAAGTGAACAAGCGCATTTAGAAATTGCTAAAGGAAATAATGAGAAGGCAATTACGTTATTAGAGGATATTTATACGACTAGTCCGTTTAAGATGTACTATATGGGACTAGCGAAACAGGATAAGAACATTTTATCAGAAGCTTGTAGAATGTTTGTGGAAAGAAGTGACTATTTCTTTAGCAGGTTACCGATGACAGCCATGCAAAATCTCTAATTGGGTTATGATAGGATTCAGCTTTTGAAGGTAATGTCTTATACGAGAGGGGGAATAAAATGGAGAATATTAAAAAGTTAAGCTTTTGCCTATTTCTAAGTTTTATAGTTCTCTTCACGATAATTCAACCGGTTAGTTCAGTAACTGCAGATCCTGAGTATGGTACCGTCGACTAATATAATTTTGATAGCATAATAAGCTGAATCCTTTCATATATAACCAAAAGTGCCTCGTGTACTTTTGGTTATTTTTATGCCTGTTAATGGTAAATGGGGGAATTTTCTAACTAAAATTAAAAAACATCTTGTCCCCCTTGCGATTAAATGGAATTTTAATCATAATCCCCCCCATCCGTTAATAAAATGTTACAAACCAAGCATTCAGTAAGTCTGAGGTGAGAGCTTATGTGGCTCTTCTATTACACATCGTATTTGCTTGATTACATATAAACCTAACACATAAAATCGCAATGCATTTAAAACGTATACATACATATGAACATAACGTCTTTTCATTATATAAATTCCAATTTATACCATATATGTAACTAAGTACCTGTTAGCTATCGACGTCACAGCCACGGAACATCCATTCTTTACGTATTGTAAAGGTGGACAGTCGAAAAATGACCACTATTCATTTTTCGGATCACCTAGTCTCTGGAATGACACCTCAGAAATATTCAACATAGGGAGGCGAAAGGTGTGCACGATTACATCAAAGAAAGAACTATCAGGATCGGAGAGCATATCGTAGAAACAAGAAAGACCGTCCGGGTGATAGCAAAAGAATTTGGTGTTTCCAAAAGCACAGTTCATAAAGATCTAACAGAACGCTTACCAGAGCTAAATCCCGAATTAGCTCTAAAGGTAAAAGAAATTCTAGAATACCACAAATCTATCCGACATTTACGAGGAGGAGAAGCAACCCGAAAAAAATACAAAACCGAAGAAACGGGAGCCTCAGTATAAACAAGTACATGCAATGATCATCATCCTCTTAAGGAGGTGAATGGTAGGAGAGTACTTAACGTAAGGAGCAAGGTCTTGGCTAAGAAAAAGTATTTTCTTATTGCATGGGAGGTATGCAGAAGAGGGAAACGCACCCAGGGAGAGGGGTGCGTTTTTTTAGTTGGGGGGATGAGCTTGTTTGAAGGGGTGAGTCCGATGGAGAGAGATGGACCCGAGGTTGGAGGAGATGAGCCCGAGAGGAGAGGGAAGATGAGCGCGAGTGAGGAGAAGATAAGCCCGAAAGAGGTGGCACCAAAGTAGAGGGGGATAGTCCTACAGATTACATAAAAAAAGTTGCTGCAAAAAGAACCTGAAGGTAGAACTAAAAAGGCTCATATTCCTTGGAAGAATATGAACCTAAACATGGATTCAATCATTAAATATAGATTGTTTTCCTATTGGTAAAAAAGAATCTTGGGGGAATTTTTCTGATGGGGGACTATGGTACTTTCTGCCATAATTTTTCCCGGTAAATTCAAGATTCATTGAATAGAGGATGCGTCTTGTTGCTTTAGCGGACTTAAGTTGAAGAATTTCTCGACATGTTTGGTTTGTAATCGTTGGTTCAAAAAGCAAAAAATAATCTAAAATTTTTTGTTCATGTGCTTTAGCATCCTCTTTTCCACAATTTTGACAAACCCACTTACGTTTCTTATAGAGCAGTGGTGAGAAATTACAATGATTGCAGTTAATTCCATTAATAAAATGACGGCCTGTAATATTGTATTGTTTAATTAGATTAGGTTTTTGTGGAGTGTTTTCTTTTAGTAAACGTTTATTGAGTTTTCGTATAGTTGTATGATCGTATATGGTTTTGGTGTTGGTTTCGTAAAGTTGATCCAACAAGCTTGGCAGGGATTCAAGTTGTATGAAGTTGATAGGTGAAATAGTTTCGTCTAAATAAGTAAGAATTGAAGAGGGGTTTGTAGATACACCAAGTGTGTTAATGGGAATTGGTGGAAACCCAGTCTGTTGTAACCACGCAGTTAAGTGCCTTTTTTGTGTTTCTGCCTGTAAAATCGGATTTTTAGAAGCTTTCTTTTGGTTACCATCCACCTGGGCTAATTGCCTAGTGTTAGGGTTATATTCAAGCTGTCCTTTTAAATTTTTGCTTTCTATAATGAGTAGAAATGATGGGGTTATAATTAACGTATCAATTTGATAAAAGAATGGCCCAGTCTTCAAGCGAATTCCTTGATAAATATAGGCGTTTTTGTGAGGATAAGTGGAGACAATGTAATCCGTATTTCGCTCACCACGATAACCAGCTAGGTAACTCGCATATTCATCCTGGAGCGTTTGGTTTTCTCTATACTGTGGGAGGAGGTACCGGAATAGGGCCTCATAGCAAAGTAATACATACGGTTTCGTACGCTGTAGCATAATTTTCTTCAATAACAATCACTCCTTTATTAAATTTATCTCTTACATATATTTCTACAAAAAATAGCAAATTCCTTTTTTATTTGCTATTTTTGTGCGCTTGGCAGCGCTCCGAACTTAAGGGTGAAAGTCCCAAACACGCCGTAGTGGCGGAAGTGTATAGCTGACAGGCAGTGCATGCTCGTGAGGGAATGTGCGGAGGGCTTGAAGGCAA
>NZ_JBCPXV010000079.1:0-6672 GCF_039581225.1 Ornithinibacillus proteolyticus
TTGCCGCTGACTTCCTTCAGATTCTAGGTCACCCTAGACACCCTTGTCTTAAGCTAATCACTACTACTGCCTTCGTGATTCAGGACTTCAACCCTAGAGAATGTGTGCATGCCTGGCACACTATAAAAAGGCTTATCTCACTTGAGATAAGCCTTGTAGTTGTGTTTTTAATTAAAGTTTAACAACGTTAGCTGCTTGTGGTCCACGGTTACCTTCAACGATTTCAAATTCAACGTCTTGACCTTCTTCAAGAGTTTTGAAACCTTCAGATTGAATAGCTGAGAAGTGTACGAATACATCGTCACCGTCTTCGCGCTCGATGAAACCGAAACCTTTTTCTGCGTTAAACCATTTTACTTTACCAGTCATTTATATGACCTCCTTATCAAATAGCTTGCAAAGTACAATTGAACCCTAATACTTTTACACCTACTTCGGATAAAGAGATCGTAAAGTATTACTAATTTCAATTACCTTTTGCTACCTATACTTTACCCCTTTGAATGGAAAAAATCAAGTGAATGAGAATGTTTTACTTAAAAAAATTCAAAAAATTATTAGACAACTTGAATTTTATGCAAAATAAAAGCAGTTGAATAATAAACAAGTGGAAACGTAACAAAACAGATAAACGTACTACTGAATAAGCAGTTGAATTTTTGCTAAAAACTTGTTAAACTATACACTTGCAAGATTATAAAAAGTAAATAGCGACTACCAACATTTATATCTTGCAAATATGAATGATAGGTGGTAATGAAAATGGGAGATTATCGAGTTTTATTATACTACAAGTATGTAGACATCGAAGATCCGGAAACTTTTGCGAAAGATCATTTAGCCTTTTGTAAAGAAATCGGATTAAAAGGAAGAGTATTAGTTGCAAAAGAGGGAATTAACGGTACTGTATCTGGAACTGTGGAAAGCACAAACAAGTACATGGAAATGATGCACAATGACCCTCGCTTTGCTGATTTAACCTTTAAAGTAGACGAGCATGATGGTCATGCATTTAAGAAAATGCATGTTCGCCCACGTAAAGAATTAGTAACGCTTCGTCTAGATGAAGAAGAAAATCCTGATCCAAAAGAATTAACTGGTGAATTCCTAACACCAAAAGAGTGGCGTGAAGCAATGGAACGTGATGACGTTGTTATAGTGGATACTCGTAATGACTATGAATATGAATTAGGTCATTTCCGTGGTGCACTTAACCCTGATATCGATAACTTCCGTGAGCTACCAGAATGGGTACGTAAAAACAGACACCTTATTGAAGGTAAGAAGATTTTAATGTACTGCACAGGCGGAATTCGTTGTGAGAAATTCACTGGCTGGATGATTAAAGAAGGCTTTGAAGATGTTGCACAGCTTCATGGCGGGATTGTAACATATGGTAAAGACCCTGAAGTTCAAGGTGAGCTATGGGATGGGAAATGCTATGTGTTTGATGAACGTATTGCTGTAGACATTAACCGTAAAGAGCATGTTGTCGTTGGTAAGGATTACTTCGATGGGGAGCCATGTGAACGCTTTGTAAATTGTGCTAACCCTGAATGTAATAAACAAATTCTCTGCTCAGAAGAAAATGAGCATAAATATATGCGTGGTTGTACACATGAATGTCGTGTACACCCAAGAAATCTATATGTACAAGAGCATAACCTATCTCAAGAGGAAATTGATCGCAGACTAGCAATCATTGCCCAAGAAGAAAAGGTAGCTCAATAAGTAGTGAAAAGACGGCCAATGGTCGTCTTTTTTATTTTTATTAATGGCATCCATTTGCTATGATGAATTTAAGGAGGGGAATTATACAATGGGTATATATGAATTTTCCGCAGTCACATTGCAAGGTGCAACTAAAAATCTAAGTGATTATAAAGGTAAAGTTTTACTGATTGTCAATACCGCAAGTAAATGTGGATTTGCTCCTCAATTTGAAGGACTACAAAGACTATATGAAACCTATCAGAATAAAGGGTTGGAAATTCTCGGCTTTCCTTGTGACCAATTTGGTAATCAAGAGCCAGGATCAGGAGAGGAAATAGCAGAGGTTTGCAAAATGAACTATGGGGTTACATTCCAAATGTTTGAGAAAATCAATGTTAAGGGTCCAGATGCGCATCCATTGTTTAAACATTTAACAAGCGAGGCGAAGGGCTTTTTGTCAGAAGATATTAAATGGAATTTCACTAAATTCTTAATCGATCAAAATGGCAATGTCGCAAAACGCTTTGCCCCCCAAACAACACCAGATAAAATAGAGAAAGACATTGTTAAGTTATTAGGATAAGTTAACGCGGGTGAGTCTTGCTCATCCGCGTTTTTTTAAAGCACCTTCGATAAAAAGTCTTCTGCTCTTTTTGTCTTTGGCTTCGAAAAGAAATCCTTTGGCTTCCCTTCTTCTACTATCTGACCTTCATCCATAAAAAATATTCGATCCGCTACTTCTTTGGCAAAATTCATTTCATGTGTGACAACAACCATCGTCATCCCTGTTTGTGCAAGATCCTTCATAACGTCTAATACTTCCTTCACCATTTCTGGATCAAGCGCTGAAGTGGGTTCATCAAATAACATAATTTCCGGATCCATCGCTAAAGCTCTTGCAATAGCTACACGCTGCTTTTGCCCACCTGACAAACGATTTGGATAGGCATTTATTTTTTCAGTCAACCCAACCTTTGCAAGTAATTCCTCCGCAAGCTTTTCAGCTAGATCCTTTTTCATATGCTTTACTTTTATTGGAGCATACGTAACATTTTCTAGTACAGTCATATGAGGAAACAAATGAAAATGTTGAAATACCATGCCAATATTTTTTCTTATCGCTAATTTATTCACTTGAGGTTTGGTTATTTCCTTATCCTTTATCCAAATAAAGCCACCTGTTGGGTCCTCTAATAAATTGATGCAACGTAGGAAGGTTGACTTACCAGAACCAGAAGGGCCAATTATAGCAACAACCTCTCCTTGATCAATCATTGTAGTGATGTCTTTTAATACTAGGTTATCTCCAAATGATTTAGTAAGATCGATTGTCTTAATCACTTTGCCTCATCCTCCGTTCGACCCAACTACCGATATTAGTTAGGATAAATATCATGACCCAATAAATAAGACCAGCAACTAACAGTGGTTCAAAGTTACGATAAAGTTGCGCTCCGACAATCTCCGCTCGTCGCATTAAATCCATATAACCGATTGTAGAAACTAGTGCCGATTCCTTCGTTAACGTAATAAACTCATTCATTAATGCAGGTAATATATTTTTGGTTGCTTGTGGAAGGATAATATTTACCATCATTGGTCTAAACCCTACACCTAGCGCCTCCGCTGCCTCTACTTGTCCTTTATCAACAGCCATAATACCTGCCCGGATAATTTCTGATACATACGCAGCAGAATTAAGTCCAAATGCTAACACAGCACTTAAAAACACTGGTATATCATAGGCAAATAATTGTGGAACAGCATAATGAATGATCATTAATTGTAATATTAATGGTGTCCCACGAAAAATCGATGTATAACAATCCGCTGGCCATTTCAGCCATTTCTTTTTACTAATTTTAAACAAAGCTAATATTGTTCCTAGTATGAAACCAACGATAATGGATACACTAACAAACTTTAATGTTGCTCCAATTCCTTCTAAAATAAAAGGAATTGAAGGCACAATCTGGCTAAAGTCCAAATTCATGCCTTCACACCTCACTCTCTCGCTGTAAAATTACTTGTATTCAGATAACCATTTATCTTCTAACGCTGTTAGTGTTCCGTCTTCTTCAAACTGTTTTAAAATGGCATTGACCTCTTCTACCAGCTCACTCCCTTTTGGAAAAGCAATCGCCATCCCTGGAGAACTAGTGGTTGGGTCATCAAAGCCTGTAAAGCCTTGAGAGGTAATGTATCCTGTAGCAACGGTTTTATCCATATATGCCACATCAATACGATTAGAGTTCAATTCCTGAACTAAAATATTGGCACTATCTACTTTTTTCACTTCAAATCCGTATTCCTCCGCTAATTTTTCAGCACCCTCTTCTTGAATCGTCCCTAACTGTACACCTACTACTTTTCCTTCTAAGTTAGAAAGGTCTTCTATTTGCTGATCTGCTTTTGCTATAAACATTTCCCCAGAACGATGATACGGTTCAGAAAAATCAACGTTCTCCCGTCTCTCCTCTGTTGCACTCATGCCAGCAAGTACGATGTCCACACGTTTTGCTTGCAGGGAACCAATCAACCCATCAAAATCCATATCTTGAATCTTTAATTCATAGCCTAATTCATCGGCAATAGCCTGTGCTAATTCCACATCAAACCCAGTAAAGTTACCTTGTTCATCATAGGATTCAAATGGTGGAAAATCTGCAGATGTAGCCATTTTCAATACCTTTTGCTCCTCTTTATTAGCAGAGCTTGCTTCTCCTGCATTGCATGCGGCTAAGAAGGTAAGCAGTACTATTCCCATCAAAGTAACTATTATTTTTTTCATCATGTCATCTCTCCCTTTATAAACATTAATAATATTGATTAATTATTCATAAATCCGTATAAAAAATCACTGTGTTTCAAATTCACTCTTGATTGACTCTAGTAAATCTTTATTGGTAATAATATCAAACCCTGTTCCAGCCAGTGCCAATACACCAGATTTAAGTGTTTTATACCCATCCTCTGTTATCGTTTGCTCGGCAAATTCCTTTGTATGGGCAACTAGGCCAGGCTTATTTAATCCGATATAAGGATGTATAGCAGGAACAACCTGACTCACATTGCCCATATCAATCGAGCCGTACGATTGCTTGGCTGCTAGTATAGGTAAATCACTAGTTTGTGCTAAGTTTTTTGTAAAAGCATCTGATAAAGACTGATTTGTTATCATATCGTCATAGCTAAGTTCATAATTAGATATCTCCAAAGTCGTTCCTGCCATTAGCGCTGCACCGGTGGCTATATTCTTAACCTTTTCCACTACTTCATTTAAATAAGAACGTGCTTTTGCTCGAATATAAAATTGTGCCACCGCATAATCAGGAACGACATTTGCCGCTTTTCCTCCCTCTGTTATAACGCCATGGATACGTACATCAGTCGGAAGGTGTTCCCTTAAAGCATTTATACCGTTGAACAATTGAATAACACTATCTAGCGCATTAATCCCTTTCTCTGGGGATGCCGCTGCATGAGAGGCTTTTCCAGAATACGCAAATTGAATTGCATCCATGGCAAGGGACTCCCCACTAACATAGGACTGATCACTAGGATGTAATATCATCGCAACATCCATATCGTCAAATACTCCTTGCTCACTCATCGGTACTTTAGCACCATTTGTTTCTTCTGCTGGTGTACCAAGAACAACCACACTTCCTCCGATTTCCTGAATCACTTTACTAAGCGTGATTCCTGCTCCAACACTCATCGTCCCGATTAAATTATGCCCACAGCCATGACCAACCCCTGGGAGTGCATCATATTCAGCAAGATAAGCAATTTTCGGACCAGGCTTTCCACTAGTATATTCCGCCTTGAAAGCAGTTGGTCGTCCTACAATTCCTGTTTCAATAGAAAAACCATGTTTCCCTAATAGTGAGGTTAGAAGTTTCATAGATTCATACTCTTGATCACCTAACTCTGGATGATCATACATTTGCTTACAAATATCCCATAAATCTTGTTCAATACCTTGGAGTTCATCCTTCAATAATTGTTTCATGTCTCATTCACCTTTGTGTATTATTATTAATGATTATGTATATTTATACCACTTTATTGATTTTTATTCAATACTTTTTTTGAAATATATCTAATGTTTGTATACACAAGGAGATAAAATTTCGTATGGTTAAACGGAGAAATCTTCTGTTACTTACTAGAATAGAAGGGTAGTAGAAGATCACCAATTTATCAAGTTAGTAAAGTAAAAACCCACATTTGCTCGTATCTAGCGAATGTGGGTTTTTTTGTTCTTATGCTTGCAGATCATTTCCAATTAGTTAAAAAGGGAGGGGATTTCCTTGCTCATTTGGGTAACAGATGCTCCTTCTGTTACCTTTTTCTGCTTTTCTTCCTCATCTAGGTCACTGAGGCAGAGCCTCTGTTACCTTTTCCAGCATTTCCTCCTCATTTGGGTCACTGAGGGGTCTTCTCTGTTACCTTTTCTGCTTTTCCTCCTCATTTAGGGCACTGAGATAATCCCTCTGTTACCTTTTTCTGCTTTTCCTCCTCATTTAGGGCACTGAGATAACCCCTCTGTTACCTTTTCACGCTTTTCCTCCTCATTTAGGGCACTGAGATAACCCCTCTGTTACCTTTTTCTGCTTTTCCTCCTCATTTAGGGCACTGAGATAACCCCTCTGTTACCTTTTCACGCTTTTCTTCCTCATTTAGGTCACTGAGATAACCCCTCTGTTACCTTTTTCTGCTTTCCTTCCTCATTTAGGGCACTGAGGTGCTTCAAATAGCAAAACTACCATCATCCCCGCTCGTCCCATAGAGAATGGAAAGATACCTATTCTATGCTTTCCTATCCGTCAAATAGAGTAGGCGCATGAATCACTCATGCGCCTCTCGCAGTTCCGTACGTGCGGGTCATCGCATACGGCTCCTCCATGATTATTCCCTTTGGGAATGATGTTCATTGTAAATATCAACCAGAGA